>NZ_JBJURL010000001.1:0-170831 GCF_046097905.1 Pseudarthrobacter sp. NKDBFgelt
GGCCAGGGTTTCCAACTCCCGGACGTTGCCCGATGAAGGGGTGGCCACTTGCCGCCTTGCGGCGGTGCGCGCACCGACCCTGCTGCTTGTGGGGGGTGCCGACACGCAGGTCCTGGCACTGAACCGGCAGGCCATGGGCCTGATGCGGGCCCCAGTGCACCTGGAGATCATCCTGGGAGCCACCCACCTCTTCGAGGAGCCCGGAACGCTGGGCCAGGTCGCAGTGCTGGCCAGGGAATGGTTCTCGCGCTACCTTACGCCGGAGGCTGCCGTGGAAGGTGCGCCGGGGGTTTCTTAGGACTTCAGCTACGCGCCGGCGGGCACCGCTGCAGGTTTCCGGCCCAGCTCGGCGGTCCGCTTCACCGACCACCACAGCAGCACCACCAGGAGCACGTTGCGCGTCGTCAGGATGGCCGCCATCACCGGGTGGGCGTGGATCAGCGGGGTGTAAAACAGCGGGTAGATCACGAAGGTGGTCATGGCGATGCCCATCAGCAGCGCCGCGGGGACCTTCCACCGGTCCCAGTCGTGGGTCAGCCCGGCGATGATCACGGGTGCCAGCCAGATGATGAACTGCGGGGAGCCCACCTTGTTGAACACAATGAAGGCGGTGACCATCATCAGGGAGCCCTCGAGGAAAAGTTCCTCCCGTTCCGCGCCGCGGTTCAGGGCGCGGACCAGCAGGACGGCAGCGATCACGGCCGCGAGGATCAGCAGCGGCTGCATCAGGAAAGCCGCCACGCCGGCGCCGGGTCCGTAGACCTCGGTGGAGTTAATGGCGGTGTTGTCCGCCATCTTCGAGCCTGCGATGTTGAAGACGCTCAGCCACACCCACGGCGTGGAGAAGGTGGCTTCCAGCTGCATGCCGCGCTCGCCCTGGTTGGTGAGGAAGTCCATGATGTGTGGCAGCCCGCCGGCCAGCCAGGTGCCCAGGGCTACAACCACTGTCACCGCCACCCCGGAAAGGAGTATGTGTATTCGTTTCCGGCTGGCAATCACGATGGGCACCAGGACCGCCGCCGGCCACACCTTGATCCAGGTGGCGATGCTGAGCAGGACGCCGGCCACCACCGGCCGCTGCGCCGCGTACAGCAGGGCGATGAGCACGATGGGGGCGGTGATGCCTTCAACGCGGGCGAAGCTGAGGTAGCCCATGAAGACTGTGAAGAACAGCCACCACCAGGCCGGGGCGATGCCGCACTCCTTCCGCGGCCCGCGGGTGAGGAAGGCGAGTCCGGCCGCGTTGAGGGCTGTGATGATCAGGAACCACACGAGGAGGTACAGGTCCGGCCCGGCGATGTTGGCCAGGAAGATGGGGATCTGCGCCAGCACGGGGTACACCCAGGGGCTGATCTTCCCATCGAGGTCCGCGGGGTTGTAGCCGTCCATGGCCCACTGGCGGTACTGCTCCGTGTCGCTGAATGTGTCGCCGTGCAGGAAGAAGGACGCCATCCAGCCCAGGAAGTACAGATGGACGACGGCGAATCCCCACCACACGCTGGAAGGGCGGGCGAACCAGTCCACCACCTTTGCGGGCAGGACTTTGCTGCGGACGGTGACCAGGCGGTCGAAGAACCTCGTGGAAATCTTAGGACTCCTTGAGCGCGGGGGCGGCAGCAGGCGCCTTCTTGCCCAGCAGGTAGAGGCGCCGGACGCTCCAGATGAACAGGACCACCAGGAGGACGTTGCGGATGGTCAGCACCAGGGCCATCCAGGGATTGTTGTGGCTGAGGGCGTCGTAGAACAGGGGGTAGATAAAGTACGTTGCCACGGCGATGACGATCAGCATGGCGGCCGGGACCCGCCAATCACGCCAGCTGTGGGCGAGGCCGACGGCGACGGCCGGGGCGAGCCACACCATGAACTGCGGCGAGCCCACCTTGTTGAACACAACGAACGCGGTGGCCAGGGTCAGGGCACCGGCGAGGAGCAGCTCGGTGCGGTCAACGCCGCCGTTCAGCTGGCCTTTGTGCTGGTTTCCGTTGTGGAGTGCCCAGAATGTCAGGCCGGCCACCAGCAGTGCGGCCAGGATCAGGAGGGGCTGCATCAGCACTGACATCAGTGCGGTGCCGGGGCCGTCCACCTGCATGGAGTTGATGTCCGTGTTCATGTACATCCGGGAATCGCCGACGTTCAAAACGGACAGCCAGAGCCAGGGCGTGGTAAAGGTGGCCTCCAGCTGCATGCCGCGGTCACCCTGCTGGGTGAGGAAGTTCAAAAGCTTGGGGACACTGCCCACCGCAGCGGCCAGCGCAACTACCCCCGCCGTCGTCGCAAGGCCGGCGAGCACCACCAGGACGCGGTTTTTGACGACGGCGAACAGGGCCAGCATGACGGCGGCGGGCCAGACCTTCACCCAGGTGCCGATGGCGAGCAGGACGGAGGCGATGAACGGGCGGCCGACGCCATAGGCAAGGGCCACCAGGACCAGCGGGGCGGTGAGGCCGTCCACGCGGGCGAATCCCAGCCAGCCCATGAGGAAGGTGAACACCAGCCACCACCAGCCCGCGGGGATGGCCTGGCGGTCCCGGCCGCGGTTGGTAAGTTTCAGCAGTGCCCAGCCGTTCAGGACTGTGGTCATGAGGACCCACAGGAAGAAGAACGGACCGGGGCCGGCGACTCCTGCGATAGCCATGGGGATCAGGGCAAGGATCGGGTAGACCCAGGGGCTGGGCCCGCCGGTGAGGTTCGCGTCGTTGAACCCTGCCATGGCCCAGTCGCGGTAGATGAAGGTATCGCTGAAAGCCTCACCGCGAAGCGAGAGGGATGCCGCGAAGACCAGGAAAACCAGGTGCACCACGATGAAACCGCCCAGCAGCCCGCGGCCGGTGTTCAGCCGGGTCCGGGCGGGCGTGGGAAGAACGGCGTTGCGGATCCGGGTGAGTCTGCCGAAGAAAGCGTCCGTAGAGATGGCGGGATCCTTATCAGGTCGTTGCACAGCCGTGTGTTGCGCAGTGGTGCACGGGTCTTGCCGGGAGGCTTCTCCGGTGGCATTGGAGGCGTCCAAAAACAGCTTCCACTCCCCATTAACTGTAATTGACCAGCCCGAGCGGGCCGTAATTGCTGAGCTTGCACGGCGGATCCCGCAGCGCTGACCTGCGGTTCCTTGTTACTTGATTTTTCAAGTTGCTGGTGGTCCGATGCTGGGGCATCATGAGGTGGGCAGTATGATGCCCTGCCGCGTCGGCAGCTTGGGGGAGCGAAAGACGCGTGTCCCACACCTAGAACACTAAGGCCCCACCCATGACCGCTGACTTCCCCTTGACCCTGACCGTTGCCGACCGCGCGAGCATGGACAGCGAGCTCGACGCCGCTGTCACCGCCGCCAAGGCCTACGCGCTTGCCGAGAAGCGCCACGGCATCCTGGTGACACGGCACGGCGTGGACAAGTTCACCGTGGCACTCAGTGAGGCTGTTCCCTTCGGCTTCACGCGCGAACACCAGGCCTGGTAATCCGGCCGGGCCGGTTCGCGTAACCGGCGCGCCAGCCGTTCCCGGGAACGCTACCGGCCCCCTTCCGCTCCGCTGCCGCCGTGGCTCGGTCCAGGTACGGCTTGAAGGGTTAGGCAACCGTGACCTTCAGGTCGTTCCTTCCCGGTGCAACGCCCGCTACTGTCGACAGCACCATCGGGGACGACGGAAGAGGCACGATGAGCATCGACATCGAGATTGGTACAAGCCTCAGCAATGAGGACGCAGCGCACTTTGCGGCCACAACGGAAGCAATCACCTCAGCGATGCAGAGGGTGCGGGAACGGCACGCGGCGTACAGCTGGGTGTGGACTGACGAGATCCGCTGCCGCGGCTGCAACGCGAGCCTGGACATACCGCTGCTCGCCAGCACGAACGTGAGCGCCGACAAAGCCTTCCAGGCACATCAGTCCGCCCAGCTCGATGCCTTCCTGGCTGCCGGCGGACACCAGCGGGGGGAATTCGGCTAGCGGTACCAGCCCACCGAACGGTCGTAGCTGGACACCAGCGCCCCTGTGCCTGGCGCGCCATCCCCGCCCGCGGGGAAGTAGATGGCCCCAAACTCGGCGCCTTCAGATTCGATCCGTTGGCGCGCCCATGCTTGGGCGTCGTCGATGTCCTTCTCCGGAATGCCTTCGCGGGTGTTGTTTCCGGCGCTGAAATGGATGTCCAGCTGGTACTCCCCGGACTGCGACGCTCCGGCATGGTGGCCAGGATCCCGCTCATCGCGCCTGCTGACCATCACCTGTGCCAAAGCATGGAGGAAGGACGGGTCCTTGGCCGCGCTGCCATGCTGCTGTTGTTCCATCCGCAGCGCTGAAACCACGCTCTCCACGGTGTCCGCGTCGCTGACCACGTATGAAGCTCCGGCGACGTCCGCCTCCGAGCCCCCAACACTTTTCAAGTACTGCATAAATTGCTCGGAGCTGGACTGTCTGGAGTTCATGCACCCTCCCTGAGGGCTATTCGCGGCGAGTGCCGACCTTCCCCACACTAGACCCATATGGATCGCCCAAGCCCGTGCCCTGTGAAATAGTTTGGGGACGGAGAGTGCGGTCAGGCCGGCTCATGCTGCGTCGATTGGCCGGGTACGCGTGGTGCCCCGTTCCCGCCCGCCTTCGCCAGCGTGAATATCCCATAGCGCATTGCACCGGTGCGGTAGGCCAGGATCAGGCGGGGAATGCTGAGAACGAAGATGCGGTTGCGGGCCCCAAGGGCGAGGCACCGGGTCTCGCGATCGACGAGCAGGGCCTTCATCAGTCGACGGGCGCAGACCGGCCAGGTGCGCGCGACGCGGCGGCTGACATCCTCATAGCCGGTGATCACAAAGCCCGCCGCGACGGCCATCGCCTCATACTCCTCGCGCGTGCCCATCGACGGCAGGCGCCCTTCGCGGCAGATCGGCTCGAGCAGGTGGCGAACCTTCCAACCTGTGGCATCAGTCTCGGCGAGCCACGCGCAGACGACGAAGCGGCCGCCGGGCGACAGCACGCGATGCGCCTCGGCGAAGAACCTGGGCTTATCGACCATGTGCTCGCTCGACTCGATCGCCCACGCGGCATCGGCTGAGGCATCGGGCAGCCCGTTGGCGAGCCAGTCGCGGAGACGGATGTCCACGTCTGGTACAGGATGCGCGGCGGCATAGTGGGCCTGCTCAGCGGACAGCGTGAAGCCGGTAACGCGGACCCTGCGTGTCACCGCCAGCCGTCCTGCTGTGGAGCCATAGCCGCAGCCGATGTCGACGCACGCCTCTCCGGGCATCAGGCGCAGCCGGTCGCCAACGGTGTCCACCAGCGCCTCTACGGCCTCGGCGGGAGTCTCGCGACCGGTTGCCCACAGCCCGTGATGGACATGCTCACCCCACACCCGGCGATAGATCGGATCGAGCTCGTCGTAGTGATCCGCAACCGCCGCGGCGTTCTGGGGAATTTCGGGGACGATCACGCCATCACAGTACAGCTTGTCGGGTCAGCCCAGGCGCTCGCCGGTCACACCGGCCAGGTGGTCCAGGAGTTCGTCCTGGAACCGCTCATCGCGGACGGCAGGATGCGGCTTTTCCCGGTGCTGGTGGTACCAGTAGCCGCCGCTGGTGAGGGCCTCCGGGTCATCGCTGGCGGCCAGCCACTCCTGCGTGCGGTGGCCCAACCGGAGGTCGTCCGGGGCGCCGGCGCCGCCCATCCTGGTGGGCACCCAGCCGGGATCGACGGCGTTGCTGAGGACGTCCGGCCATAAACGCGCGACGGCGGCTGCCAAAGCCGTGAGGTAGAGCTTGCTGTCCGAATAGGTCACCTGGGCGTGCTTTTGGATGGGTGCGTGGCCGCCGCGATGCATGCCGCTGCTGACATATATCAGCCGCCGCGGCCGTTGCATGACTGCGGTGAGGAGGTAGGGTGCAGCGACGTTGACCTGGAAAATGTCCGGGCCGTGGAGCACGCCGGCGTTGTGGATGACGGCGTCCATCTGCCCGAGCCGGTTCACGTGGGCAGCGATACCGCGGACCTGGTCCGTGTCGGCCAAGTCGCCAACAACGCCATCCGCACCGCGGTCCAGCAGATCCTGGACGGAAACCAGGCGTTCCGCACTGCGGGCATGTACGACGACGTGGTGGCCCTCCTCCATAAGCGTTTTGGCTGTGTGCCGACCCAGCCCGTCCGCAGAGCCTGTGATAATATGCGCGCCACTGGTCCTCCTCAAGTTGTATACAAGTATGCACCAAGGGCTAGGGTAGCTTCGGAGGTAACGACATGTCTGGTGCAACCACCCGCAATACCGGGGCGGATTTCGTCTATGCCGAGCTGAAGCGACAGATCATCAGCCTGGAGCTGAAGCCGGGTGAACGCGTGTACGAACCCGCGATGGCCTCTGCACTGCAGGTGAGCCGCACCCCGCTGAGGGAAGCCATCCGGCGGCTGATCTCGGAGAGCCTGCTGGAACAGCAACGGACCGGCGGCGTGCTGGTGCCGGCGCTGGATGAGGCGGCAATTTCCGAGCTGTATGAAGTCCGCGCGGCCATGGAATCGCTGATGGCGCGCAATGCCTGCCTCAAAGCCACCCTGGCTGACATCAACGCACTCGAAGGCATCCTTGAGCGCAACGCTGCGACGGTGGGCTTCGCCGATGAAGCGATGAAGCAGGGGATGTCGCTGCACGGAAAGATCGCCGGGATTGCCGGCAATTCGTGGGCCCGGCGGTTCCATGACCAGATATCAAACCAGATGGAGCGGTACCGGCACTTCACCAACAGCACGCAGGAACGGCGGGACCAGGCCCTGGCCCAGCACCGGACCCTGGTGGCTGCCGTGGCCGCCGGCGACCCGGACCGGGCTGCAAGGATCGCGTTCGACCATGTCATGGGTGCGCGCGACGCAGCCGTGCGGGCCATGTCCGGCACCACTGCATGATAGGCGAACTGGGCCGCCGGTCCACTGCAGCCCTCCTGGTCCATTCCACGCTGATCCAGGCCCTGACCTTCCTGCTGCGGCCCGCTGCCACTTACCGTGCGCTGGAGCTGGACGTTCCCGGTTTTGCCCTGGGTCTCCTGGCCGCCAGCTACGCCGTCTTCCCGCTGCTGCTCGCCGTCCCCACGGGTGCCCTGGTGGACCGCCTGGGTGAACGCCGCCTCATGGCGGCCGGTGCCGCCGTCGTCCTGGCCAGCGCCTTGTTCCTGCTGCTGTGGGGTTCGTCAATCGCCGCCCTGATCATCGGAACCGCCCTCCTGGGCGTCGGCCAGCTGACCTGCGTGGTTGGGCAACAGGCGGTGGTGGCCAACAACGCGGCTGCCTCCCGGATGGATTCCGCCTTCGGCTACCTCACCTTCGCTGCGTCCCTGGGGCAGGCGGTGGGGCCCCTGGCCATCTCCCTGGTGGGAGGCGCGGCCGTCCGCCCCGACACCCAGGCGATCTTCCTCCTCTCGGCCTGCATGGGCCTGGTGCTCCTGGTGACCACCTTCGGCATCTCCGCAAGTGTCAGCGCCAGGAAGGGAACGGCAGCCCCGGCGAACAGCGGCAAGGGCAACGTGGCCGCGCTGCTGAAGACTCCCGGCGTGGCGCGGGCCCTGGCCACCAGCGCCACTGTCCTTGCCGTGGTGGACCTGACCATGGTCTACCTCCCGGTGCTTGGATCCGAACGCGGGCTCAGCGCGGCAACCGTTGGCGCCCTGCTCGCCGTCCGCGCCGTGTTCTCAATGGTGTCCCGCATCCTGCTGGGGCACGTCTCCCGGAAGCTGGGGCGCAAGCGGCTGCTCGTGGCCAGCCTGGTGCTATCCACCATCGCTTTGGCCGCCATGGCGGTTCCCATGCCGGTGCTGCTGCTCTTTGCGGTCATGGCCGTGCTTGGACTGGGCCTTGGCATTGGCCAGCCGCTCACCATGTCCTGGCTTTCGGCGCAGGCACCCGCCGGGCAGCGCGGACGTGCCCTTGCCCTCCGGCTCGCCGGCAACCGGGTGGGCCAGGTGGTGCTTCCCAGTGTTATCGGTGTGGCAGCGGCAGGAGTTGGCGCGATGGGGGTTTTCCTGGCGTCCGCGGCCGCAGTGGGCGGGACGCTTTTGCTGCTCCGCGGCGTTCGGCTGGACGACTAACTACGGCAGCCGACTTGGCCGCAGCAGGGTGGGCACGCCGGCCTGCTCCGGATCCAGTGGAACAGGGCTGACCAGTACTGCCGGGCCGCGATGGAGCGTTCCGCTTGAGAGCGCCCGGCAGCGGATGCCGCCCCGGCCCCGCATCGAGGCGTGGGCGCCGGGGGCCAGCATCTCGTTCATCCAGGCGCAGGGCTGGGCATGCCTGCCGCCGTGGAAAGCCACCGCGTCCCCGCCCGACTCCAGCACAAAGTCCTGCCCCAGCAGAGGCAACAGGTGTGCGCCGCGGAGCACCACGTTCCGCCGGGTCAGGAGGGGATTGAACGGCTCCGCGCCCAGCTCGGCCGCGATGGCCTCCAGGGATTCGACGGCGAACAGTGTCACCGCGGCGTCCATGTGCGCGGCCTTGCCGAAGAACCTGTCACCCACGATGCCCTTGCCCGCCACCACCTCGGCAACATCGGCATCCGTGGTGGGCACATCTGCGGCGCCGTCCCGTGCCCGGCCGAAGTAGGCGTGCCCGGGTGACACCAGCAGGTGCAGGATTTCGACGCCGTACCGGTACTTAGCTGACATGTCCATAGCCTAGGCCAGCCTGCCCCACAAATACGGTTAAAGACGGCGGCCTCCCAGCCTGTGGAGCAGGATGAACGGGCCGGAGAAATCGTGTGCCGCGTTCAGGAACTCCCGGTACTTGCGTCGATAGCGCTGAATGCTCGTGTATTACTGTCACGGCGCTGAACAATGGCGTTGACCAAAGATGCCCAACGATGCTCGGCTGCGGCGGAGGTTCTCGGGTAGTGGTTACCCGGGACCGGCACCAGGGACCACTCCCGTCCGTGCCCTGTTGCACGGTCCATGGATCTCCGGGTGGAACTCGGCAGCACGACTTCATCTTCGTCCGGAGCGATGACCACCACGCGCACAGGGCATTTCCGGGTGTGTTGGTCGCCGTCGTCAGGCCCTCCCGCGGTCGGTCCGAAACGAACCGCCGCCCACCTCCTGAACTCCGGCTCGTCCCCGTGTAGCTGAAGGTGATCTTGGAGGTTGATCATGGGAGACATAGCAACCACCTGCCTCGGCTCGACATGCTCGGCAAGCTGAAGGCCCACCCACGCTCCGAAACTGACGCCGAAAATGGAGACCTCTGGCGTTCTGCGCGTGGCCATGACCTCGGCGACTGCCTTCGCCGTTTCCCGAATCGCGGCCTGCCAGTTGAGCCAGGCGCGTTCCTGGAAGTCGGAGCCAAAGCCGGCAGAGCCGGGATAATTGATGATGAGCAGGTCAAAACCTGCATCAATAACGGTTCGATAGGTACCGCCATATCTGAGGTCGTCGAGCTCATGGCTGTCCGGGCCACCGTGAAGACAGACGACGAGCTCCTGGCCACGCGGCGGCTGTTCGGCATGCACGTAAACGCACGGCAATCCGGCCGGGGTGATCTGGCTCACCGTCAGTTCCCTCCTTACAGCGGCGATCCCGGCGATAAGGCCCCTTTGGGTCCGCCAGCACGATCCGATTGCGAGACCCTTGGACCGGATGACCGGGTCAGTAGCCGCTCCCATGGCGAAAACCTGGGACGTTCCGCATTGAGCTTCAGCTAACGTGAAGCAATCGTCGCAGGGGTCCAGATGCAGCAGGTGTTGTCCCTTTTCTGCGTGGATGCCATAGGCCGTTATACGCGTGTCCGACGCAGCGACAGAGATCAGGGACCAGCCCGGCGGAGCCACGATTTCCGCCTCGCCGGCGCCGCGGACTACGGAGAATCGGGCACCGGACTTACTCGACCGTTTAATAACAACGAACTCGGATGTGGCGGCAACGATCAAACCGGCACCATGCCCCACACTGTTCCCGTCGCGGACCATGCTCCACCCGACCTCCGATTCGGCAACCAGGGTCCCGCCAGCGAATATGCATTTTGGTGTGCCGTGGCTGGGTGCGACCCGCCGCAGATCCCCACACTCCAGATCGAGGAGGAGAGTGTCCCCCGCTGCCGTCAATGGCTCGAAAACCACGCGTAGTGTCGCTTCTTCTGCATCTGGGATGAGGCTGGCAATGCGGTGCGTCTGATTAGATGGCGACGGGATGGCACGCTCACGGGGTTGGCCCAGGCCCGTTGCTACAAGGGGAAACTCCCTTACCGTCAAGGTAGCCGAATCATGGATGAGGTCATAGACGAAAGGGTGGCCAGGTACACAAAAGGGCGCCAAAAAGCCGGACAACAATATCTGCTCATACCCGCCGGGCTCAGCCTGTCCCTGGTTTGATATTCGGTAGAGGCACCCATCGAGTTGGCTGAAGGTGAAGAGGGTAGAGCCTACAAGTGCGATGGGGACGAGGTGGTCCTCCTCGAAAAGGGACTCGACCGGCATGATTAGGCCGCTTTCACTGTCGATTCGCTGCGAACGCTGCGCAGAAGCGCAGGCAGAAGCACTGCATTGAACAACGTAACTGCGCCAGCAGTGAACAGCAGTCCCTCCGGGCCCGCGTTGAGCCAAAGGGGGGCGCCGAGGACGCCACCAAGCGTGTCTCCAACCAGGAACGCAGTTTGTGAAATCCCGAAAACAAAACCTGTTGCCTGGGCCGGGATAATGGCGTATTGGATCGTTTCCTCTGATGCGATGGCAAGCGACACGAAAGCAGCCCGCGCGATGAAGATAACTGCTATCCACGGAGCTCCCATCCCCAAGGCCAGCGCGGCAGCCAGCGTAATGACTCCGGTAAGGACCTCGGACACAGCAAACAGCGCGAAGGGCCGGCTGCTGGTGCTGTAGCGGGAGAAGATCCAGGTGGCGCAGATTTGAGCGACGCTCATGAGCGCCATGATCAAGGCTGCCTGCGCGGCGGTGGCGCCACCATTGGTGAGAATCAACGGCAAATAAGGTGCCACCAGACTGACATAGAAGCCAGAGAGCAAGCCGATGACGGCCAGCTTTACGGCCAAGGCCTTGTAGCGCCTCTTATCGGCGGCCTCGTCTGCCTCTTCCGGCACGGAGTTCGGCAGAGTGCGGGCTTGGGAATTCGGCGCGAGCAGCACCCACACAAGCGCTGCTGCCACGAGTGCGGGGGCAATCAGCAAAGCGGTCTTCGCCCCGTCCCCTTGGGTTGCCGACAACGCGAAGATAGATGCGGCCCCGACTGTTCCCAGCAGGAGACCCGTCTGATTCCCGAGGTTTCGGGTTCCGACAATTTTGGGAATTTCCTCATCGGAGGCTGTGGATCGCACCCAAGGCCTAATAGCTACGAGAACCAGGGATGCGCCTGCGCCTGCAACCCCTGAGAAAATCACTACCGGAATAACGTCCGTGAAAAGGCGGCCAGCAATTCCGACAGCGTATAGAAGCGTTCCCAGGCGGACAGCATTTAAGCCGCCAAAGCGGTCTGCAAAGACACCCCATGCGAAAGAGAACCCGCCTACGACTGCCATAACGGCGTAGCCAATACCGAATGCTACTAACGCATTCATCTGCTCAAAATAGAGGGGTTGTGCAACTTTTGACATCCACATTCCACCGGCAAACAAAACGGTGAAGACTCCCAGTTGTCCCCGCAATCCGAGGCTCATACGTGCATGCCCAGAAGGGCTTCCCGGTTTGCTGCCAGGACGTCGGAGTCAGGGAACAATGCGAGTCCTGCTTCTATCAGTTCCAGAGCCTCAGCGCAGCGGTCGTGCCGGATTGCAATCTCTGCGCTCAGCGATGCACGGCGTTCGGCTTCTTCCTTTGGCAGGGTGCTGTGGATCCAGCCGTCAACATGCTGGGTGGCTTCATCGACGCGGTCCGCGAGGATGAGGCTGTAAACCAGATTGGTGGGATGGACGTAAGAGGCGGGATCGAGGGACGCGGCCCGAGCGTGCGCGTCCGCGGCTACCCCATGTGAACCGATTTCCCCTTCGTATACCCCGATCAGGCCCCATGCAGAGGCGAGACTGTCATCCAATTCCACTGCTTGTCGGCAGGCAGCCAGTGCGGCGTCTAAGTCTCCGGCCGACGCGTGGCATTTTGCTGCTTCCAAGTGGTATTCGGGCATGCGGGGGTCAACGTCAAGGAGTTCAGCGTAGGTGGCAATGGCAGCGGTCAGGTTTCCGGTTTGCTTGTAGCACTGGGCGAGGTTGTAAATGAGTACGGATCGGTGGATGGCCACTTTTTCGCCGGTCTGCGTGAGCCTTTTGATGCCCTCGCGAAGGAGCGTGATGGCCTCGTCCACGTGGCCGCGGCGGAAGAGTATGAGGGCATAGCCGTTCCTGTTGAAAACCTCGTCAAAGACAACACGGTCCTCGGTGCGCTCTTGGGAGCCCAGTTGCTGGATGAGGGCATAGGCCTCATTCAGCAACTCCTCGCTACGAGTCAAACTTCGAAGGCCGTCCGGGTGGTGGCGGGCATAAAGCATGGCTTTTCCGTAGAGGGCCCGGATTGCGTCGAGAGGCTCTTTGGATGTGCTCCAGCGGTCGTAATAGAACTCGGCCTGGACCGTCTCGTTCACCATGGCGTGCGCAAGTGCCAGGAGGTTCCACACCCGGGGTGACTGCTCAACCTCCTGCAGCAGATGTCCAAGGTTCAGCGCTGTCCATGCATCTCCTGAGTTGACGTAGTCGAAGGCCATGGTGACGATCTGTCCCGCATGGTCCTTCCTCGCGGACGGTGACAGCTTGTTCAGCAAGGACTGTTCCTCGGCCGAGAAATGAGGGACGGATTCATTTCCGCCGCTGTCAAAACGCAGTTGGACTGACCAGCCGCCCACGCGAACTGCCGCGTCAAGGAAATCGCGGCTGGGCCGGTCCAAGGCCTCAGCGTCGGTCACGTCTATTTCGATGGGACCGAAGGTTTCG
The DNA here is from genome assembly GCF_046097905.1 of Pseudarthrobacter sp. NKDBFgelt. Classification (NCBI taxonomy): domain Bacteria; kingdom Bacillati; phylum Actinomycetota; class Actinomycetes; order Micrococcales; family Micrococcaceae; genus Pseudarthrobacter; species Pseudarthrobacter sp. NKDBFgelt. The sequence goes on from NZ_JBJURL010000001.1 coordinate 12,876, forward strand.
CGGACGTATCGGGCAATTTTGATGTAGCTTCGTCGGGCCCGCTGGTGCTGGAAGAACCGGATCTGCTCGTTGGACGTCGCAGCATCCGTAAGGCTGGTTGTGCCGATCCGCACTTTGGCGGCCAGTTTGGTGTTCAGGGGGTAGAGAAGCCGAAGGCTCAGGGATAAGTCGTCGGGGTGTTCGTCCGGAGTTAAGTTGAAATGTTGCAGGACGGTTTTTACAACACCGAATGAGATGGGGGAATGGATTGAGGCGCTAACGCAGAACAAATAGATCCTTAAATGTAGCCAAAGCAGGGGTGCCGATCTGCAACCGGCACCCCTGCAACGGAACTAGATGGTGGTGGCTTTACCGCCATAAAGAACGGCAAAATCGATCTTCTGTTCCTTGGGCTTCTCGATCCTGAGCTGCATTAATTTCCCCAATCAATTAATGAGAACAACCTCGTACCTTTCTCAGCGAGGAAACTAACACAACTTTACTTATTGCCAAAGTCATACGCTGGGGCGGCGCTTTCACGGCGTGATGCGGTGCTCCGGTATTCGGAGGTTCCTGCCGGTGCAGGCGCAATACTGCTCACGCACCGACGTACGCCGCCAGGTGCTTGCCCGTGAGTGTCGCGGAGCCGGCCACAAGCTCAGCGGGCGTGCCCTCGAAAACGATCCGGCCGCCGTCGTGCCCTGCCCCCGGGCCGAGGTCGATGATCCAGTCCGCGTGCGCCATCACGGCCTGGTGGTGCTCGATCACAATCACGGACCTGCCGGACTCGACCAGCCGGTCCAGCAGGCCCAGCAGGTTCTCCACATCGGCCAGGTGCAGGCCGGTGGTGGGTTCGTCCAGGACATACACGTTGCCCTTCTCGGCCATCTGGGTGGCGAGCTTGAGCCGCTGGCGCTCGCCGCCGGAAAGCGTGGTGAGCGGCTGGCCGAGGCTGAGGTAGCCCAGGCCAACATCCTCGAGCCGCGCCAGGATGGTCCGCGCGGGCGGTGTCTTGGCCTCACCCTCGGCAAAGAACGCGGCGGCCTCGGTCACGGACATGGCCAGGACCTCGGCGATGTTCTTCCCGCCCACGGTGTACTCCAGCACAGCTGCCTGGAAGCGGCGGCCCTCGCAGTCCTCGCACGGGGACTCCACGGTGGCCATCACGCCGAGCTCGGTGAAGATGACGCCCGCGCCGTTGCAGGTGGGGCAGGCGCCCTCGGAGTTGGAGCTGAACAGTGCCGGCTTCACGCCGTTGACCTTGGCAAACGTCTTGCGGATGGGCTCCAGCAGCCCGGTGTAGGTGGCCGGGTTGCTGCGGCGTGAACCGCGGATGGCGCCCTGGTCGATCACCACCACGCCTTCGCGCTTGGCCACGGACCCGTGGATCAGGGAGCTCTTCCCCGAGCCGGCCACCCCCGTAACCACGGTCAGGACACCCAGGGGAATATCGACGTCGACGTCTTGGAGATTGTGCGTCGAGGCGCCGCGGACCTCCAGCGCCCCGGAGGCCTTCCGGACGGCCTCCTTCAGCGACGCGCGGTCCTCCAGGTGGTGCCCGGTGATGGTGTCGCTGCTCCGCAGGCCCTCCACGGTGCCCTCATAGCAGACCTCGCCGCCGTTGGTGCCTGCCCCCGGGCCGAGGTCGACGACGTGGTCCGCGATGGTGATCATCTCGGGTTTGTGCTCCACCACCAGGACGGTGTTGCCCTTGTCCCGCAGCTGGCGCAGGAGCTGGTTCATCCGTTCGATGTCGTGCGGATGGAGGCCGATGGAGGGTTCGTCGAAGACGTAGGTGACGTCCGTGAGCGAGGAGCCGAGGTGGCGGATCATCTTGGTGCGCTGGGCCTCGCCGCCGGACAGGGTGCCGGCCGGCCGGTCCAGGCTGAGGTAGCCCAGGCCGATATCCGAAAACGAGTCGAGCAGGTGCTGGAGGCCCTTAAGCAGAGGCGCCACGGACGGGTCCTTGAGGTTCCGGACCCACCCGGCGAGGTCGCTGATCTGCATCTGGCACAGCTCCGCGATGTTCCTGCCGTTGATTTTGGAGGAGAGGGCCTGCTGCGTCAGCCGGGTCCCCTTGCACTCGGGGCAGGTCTGGAACGTGACGGCCCGCTCCACGAACCGGCGCACGTGCGGCTGCATGGCCTCCGGGTCCTTGGACAGCATGGACTTCTGGATTTTGGGGATGATCCCCTCGAAGGTCAGGTTGACGCCTTCCACCTTGATCTTGGTAGGTTCCGCGTACAGCATGGTGTCCAGCTGCTTGGCGGTGAATTTGGCGATGGGCTTGTCCATCGGCAGGCCCATGCCCTCGAACAATCGCCCGTACCACCCGTCCATGGAGTACCCCGGAACCGTCAGCGCTCCCTCGTTCAGGGACTTGGCGTCGTCGTACAGTGCGGTGCGGTCAATGTCGCTGACGTTGCCCATGCCCTCGCAGCGCGGGCACATGCCGCCAAGGTACACGGCGTGGTTGACCACCGCCTTCTCCACCCGCCCGCCCTTGTCCGTGGACATGACGCCGCTGGCCTTGCGGGTGGGAACGTTGAAGGAAAACGCCGTGGGCGGGCCGGCGTACGGGGTGCCCAGCCGGCTGAAAAGGATGCGGAGCATGGCGTTGGCATCCGTTGCGGTGCCCACAGTTGACCGCGGGTTGGCGCCCATGCGCTCCTGGTCAACGATGATCGCCGTCGTCAGGCCTTCCAGGAAGTCCACCTCGGGACGGGCGAGGTTCGGCATGAAGCCCTGGACGAACGCGCTGTAGGTCTCGTTGATCATCCGCTGCGACTCTGCGGCGATGGTGGCGAACACCAGCGAGCTCTTTCCCGAGCCGGAGACCCCGGTGAACACGGTCAGCCGGCGCTTGGGCAGTTCGACGCTGATGTTCTTGAGGTTGTTTTCCCGCGCGCCCTGCACACGGATGAGGTCGTGGGTGTCGGCGGCGTGCACGCCTTTTGTTTCGGTACGAGCCTGGGTATCGGTGCCGGTGTCCGTGCTCATCGGGTCTCCATCTGTTGGGCTGCGCTATCTGTTGGGCTGCGCTGACCGGAAGCCTCGTGCGCAGCCTCCGGTCGCCGTCGTTGGTATCAGCCTAGGCCTGCTGGTTGATCCGCACGGTGTTCCCGGCGGGGTCGCGGAAGGCGCAGTCGCGGATTCCGTAGGGCTGGTCCACCGGTTCCTGCACGACGTCGGCCCCGCTCGCCTCAACCTTGGCGAAGGCGGCGTCGACGTCCGGGGCGGAGAGGATCACGGTGGCGTAGGTGCCCTTGGCCATCATCTCGGCGATGGTGCGGCGCTCGTCATCGGTGATGCCGGGGTCCAGACCCGGCGGGTGCAGGACGATGGAAACGCCGGGCTGGCCCGCGGGGCCGACCGTGATCCAGCGCATGGTGCCGCGCCCCACGTCGTTACGGACCTCGAAGCCCAGCGCGTCGCGGTAGAACGCCAGGGAAGCATCGGGATCGGTGTGCGGAAGGAAGGTTGAGGAGATGGTGATGTTGTCCATGGCAGTCATGCTAGTTGCGGCTCGGGAGCGGGCGCTTCTCGATTCCTGACCGGTCTGGTGACCTGTTTGGCCACGCACGCGGGGATGCCCGCCGTCGTGCTCTTCGCCTCCTGCTTGTAGGCGCTGGGCGGCATCCCCACCAGTTCGCTGAAGCGCGTGCTGAAGGTCCCCAGCGAGGAACAGCCGACGGCGAAGCACACCTCCGTGACGGAAAGGTCACCCCGGCGCAGCAGCGCCATGGCCCGTTCGATGCGCCGGGTCATCAGGTAGCTGTAGGGCGATTCCTGGTACGCGGCCTTGAACCGGCGGCTGAGGTGGCCGGCGGACATGTGGACACCGCAGGCCAGGGCCTCGACGTCCAGGGGCTGCGCGTACTCCCGGTCGATCCGGTCCTTGACCCGGCGCAGGAGCATGAGCTCGCGCAGGTAGGGGTCGGTAGTCACCCTTCAGATGGTGCTCCCTGGCGGGGGAGTTGTCCAGACTTTTGACGGCGCGGAGGCTGCGTAAAACGCCCCCTCTTTGCGGGGTATGATTATGCCGCCAGCCGGCATGAGGTCCTCGCCCGAACAGGGCTCGAGTCAACGCAGTGTTGGATGATGTCCGTTCATTGAGCAGTGGCATCCGGCGAAACCAAACCCTTTTCATCACTGTCAAAGACCCTGCCCGGATACTGCGCGGGCAGCACCTTGAAAGGACCCCATGGAACTGCTGTGGGAAACCGCCGGCTGGGCCGGCGCGGCTGCGATTCTCAGCGCATACCTGGCCGTTTCCATGGGCTGGTTGAAGGCCGGCAAGGGCTTCCAGACCGCGAATCTTGTTGGCGCCGTCGCCTTCATCATCAACGGCACCTTCCACGGGGCGTGGCCTTCCGTGGTGACGAACGTGGCCTGGTTCCTTATTTCCGCCGTCGCGCTTGTCCGCATGCGTTCCGAAAGCAGCCCGCCGGTGGTGGCTGCCGACCCCCAGGTCCAGTTCCCGGGTGTCCCGGACACCACGGGCCAGATGGCCGTCGTCGAGGTTCTTACCGGTTCCATGCCAGTGGTCTCCATGCCTGCCGTCTCCATGCCTGTCATGGCTGACGGGCAGCGGCTGGCGCACTGAAGGCCTCCGCCGGTCATCCGCAAGGTGGCTGGCGCTACGCGTTCCTGGGTGCGGGGCGCCGGTAAACGCGCAGGCCGTCACTGTGGAGGAACAGTGCGCGGCCTTTTCCCTGGTCCTGCTGGAGCCAGAGGAGGCTGCCGTCGAGGGCGAGCATGTCGATGCGTCCTGATGCGATGGGCAGTCCTTGGCTGTGGATTTCCACCTGGTCGCTTCGCGAGAGTGTGCACCAGTTGGGAACCGGCTCGGGGGAGAGGGGTGCGGCAGCCCGTCTGGCTGGCTGGGGGCGGTTGTACACGATGGTCTCATCTCCTTGGTGGGGGCTTTGTCCTGGCCGGACTGCCTTCGGAAACGTCATGGGAGGAGGCAGGGTGACCGGTGGTCACCCTGCCTCCCTTGCGTGCTGTGGCGTCCCTGCGCCCGTCCTTCGGGCTACCTGTTGCGATGGAGTGCGGGAACGGCAGCACGCGGGCCGGACAAGAAGTCCGGCAGTTAGTGGGCTCCGGTCAGAGTTTGTCGGAGCGGACCGCGAGCACCGGGCAGGTGGCGTCGAGGAGGATCCTCTGGACGGTGCTTCCGAGGATGAGCTTGCCCACCATGGACCGGTGCCGAAGGCCGATAACGATCATGTCGACGTTGCGGTCCTGGGCGATCTGGATGACAGCATCTCCGGGGTCGGACAGGACCGAGGATTCGATGGTCAGGGCCAGGCCGGCATCCCCCAGCCGGGTTTCCAGCGCGCGCACTTCCTCTGGCTCCAGATCGTGGTGCCCGCGGCCGATATTCACAATCAGCAGGTCTGACTTCCTGAGGTGCGCTTCCTTGATTCCTTCTGACAGGGCTTCCCTGCCTTCTGAAGCAGGTGCGTAGGCGACGAGTATCGTCATTTCATATCTCCAATGGCCAAAGTGTGTGGGCGGACGGTTAGACGAGGGTGTTGAGCCAGCCCTGCGGCAGGTCGATCGGCAGCAGTGACGGGAGTGCGAGGAGCACTATGTACAGGACGCCGGTGTAGATGATGGCTACCTTGAGCCGGGCCCTTGCGACTATCAGGAGGAAGGCCGGGATGAAGATCGTGACTGCAACCAGGTATCCGAAGGCGGCCGTGAGAGCCAGGAAGCCTGTCATCCATAGGAAGGTCTTCAATGCGAACCTGGCATCAAGGGTCCAACCTGCCTTCGCGGGTTGTGTGGCAAGGATCCCCTCTGCCTCCTCGGAGATGCTCTGATCTGCCTTCGGGGTCCTGTCGCGAAGCCTTCTCCGGATCTCAATGAAGAGCAGGATGCCGGAGAAGATCAGGCCACCGGTGCTCACCAGCTGGGGGACCAGCCTGGCTTCCGGTGAGAATGAAGCGGAGGAGATTAGGGCGGCGGCGAAGGCTACGAAGAAGATGCCTGATGCTGCGAGGGACCAGGTTGAATTCTTCAGCGGAGCTTCGTCGTCCTCGGGCTGTTCGTCCCGGTGACCATCGTCAAGGTTGGTGTGCCGGCGGGCGCGGATGAACTTGATGAACGCCCAGATCATCGGGAGGATCAGGATTGCCAGGAAGACCATGACGCCGGGGCGGGCCATCCAGTCGAAGCCTTCGTAAAGGCTGTCGGTGAGGAAGTAGTAGCGTTCCAGCGGGATGGCCAGGACGAATCCGATCAGGAATGGTGCCCGGGGGAATCCCGTCGATTTCAGGAGCCAGCCGAAGACGCCGAGGATGATCATGATCCAGAGGTCGCCGAGCTGGCCGCCTTCCTGGAAGGAGCCCAGGAGCATGATGGCGACGAGGCCTGCGGCCAGGACGGCGAAGGGGACCTTGGTCAGTTTTGCGAGCTGTTTGACGCTGAGGAAGCAGAGCAGCGCGCCAAGGATCGAGGCGATGGCGAAGGACCAAACGATGAGGTACATCAGGTCGAGGTGTTCGGTGATGATGGAGGGGCCCGGCTGGATGCCGTAGGTGAGGAGCATTCCCAGGAGCATTGCGGAGGGCACGCCGCCGGGGATGCCGAAGAGGAGGGTGGGGATCAGGTCACCGGCTTCGACGGAGTTGTTGGCGCTTTCGGGGCCGACAATGCCGCGGGGGTCGCCCTTGCCAAACTGGCGCTTGTCCTTGGCGGTTGCGACGGCTTGGCCGTAGGCCATCCATGTTCCGGCGGTGGCGCCGACGCCGGGCAGGACGCCTGCCCAGATACCGATGAGCGCTCCGCGGATGACCTGGGTCCAGTGGGTAAGCCATTCCCGGATGCCCTGGCCCCATCCGCCGCCGAGGCTGATGGTTTGCTTTTCTCCGCGGCGCTGGCTGGCGCGGGATGCGATTTCGGCCAGACCGAAGATGCCCAGGGCGACGGCGACGAGTGACAGTCCGTCGCCGAGGAACAGGCTGCCGAAGGTGAAGCGTTCCTCAGCTGTGGTCGGTGAGGTTCCAACCATGCCCAGGATCAGGCCAAGGAGGCCTGCCGAGACGCCCTTGATGATGTTTCCCCGTGACAGGACTGCCGCCAAAGAGACACCGAGGACGGTCAACATGAAGAGCTCGGGACTTGCGAAGGACAGGACCAAGGGCCGGGCCAGCGGGATCGCCAGGGTCAGGCCGACCGCGCCGATGATGCCTCCGGCCATGGAGGAGAGGAACGCCAGGGTCAAGGCACGGGCTGCCTGCCCTTTCTTGGCCATGGAGTATCCGTCGAGCATGGTGACGCTGGCTGATGCTGAACCTGGGGCGCCGAGCAGCACCGCGGACACTGTGTCCGAAGTGTGAACGACGGCGAGAGCCCCGATGAGGAGCGCCAGGGCCTGGGGAGGTTCCATGCCAAAGGTGATGGGCAGCAGGATTGCGACGGCTCCTGTGCCGCCCAGTCCCGGGATGAGGCCCATGATCAGACCGGCCACCGTGCCGATCAGGAGCATGATGAGGAGGGAGGGGTCAGCGAGGGATGCCAGCGCTGCCATTGCGGAGTCAAGCATGATGGTCCTTATTCAACGTGGATGTTGTATTTGTCCGCGAGCAGCCCTGTGACATAGGACCGGACGGAGCCACTGACTTTGTAGGCGTCGCGGACGCGATCGGCCATGCCGGTGTCCGCGACGAGGGGATAGCCACCGAGTACCTTGGCAGCCTTCTCCTGGAAAGCTTTGTCGGTGCCAAGTTGCTCGCTGGATTGGCGCAGCAGCTCGTAGGCCTTCTCCGGTGTCTCCTGCGGCACCCAGAGTCCTTTTTGGTAGGTGTAGGTAAGCCCGAGCAGGGTCTTGTAGGCCTCGTACTTTTCGCCTGACGGTTTCTTCCCGTGAAGGGTTTCGTAGGCTTCTGCCACTGTGGGCACGTCGGGGAAGTTCGGGTCGCGGACAACATCTCCGGCCTCGTTCAGTTGACCGAAGGACATCAGGACGACGGCTTTGCCTTCCTTGACGATGCCTTCGACTGCCGAGCCGTAGGCCGAGGTCGTCTGGTAGTCCAGATCGATTTCGCCACGCTGGAGGGCCAGGTTGACTGGTCCGCGGCCTTCGAAGCCAAAGGTGCTCGTGACGTCTGCCTCGAGCAGGTCGAAAGCCACCAGGGTGGTGATGTCCAGGCCCGTAGCACTGATGCCGCCAAATACTAGCGGGGTGTCCCTGTTGATCAGGTCCTGCACGCTGGCCACGCCGGCTTCAGCCCGGGCGTAGATGACGCCGCCGGTTCCATTGACGACGACCGGCTTGAGGTCTTCGAAGGAGTACTTGACCGCTGAGCGTCCCAGGACCCAGGGCACGACCGTCTATGCCGTGCCTACCAGGATCTCAGTCCCGTCAGTCTTGGCGGAGCGGGCGAACCGGTTGGTCCCGAGGATGCCTTCACCGCCGGCTTCGTTGACGGGGGCGAAGCCGGGGCGGCCGGCCACGTAGTTCGTCAGTTCCGTGCCGATGAAGCGTGCCCACGTATCCGTTCCTCCGCCGGACGCCAGCGGAATGAGGAATTCGAGGGTCTCGCCGCTGAAGTCGCCGTCTTCGGTGCTGGAGGGCGGGTTCAGCAGGCTTCCACCCAGCACCGTTGTGGCCGTTCCGAGGAGTGCGAAGGCTCCTACCGCGGCAAGGATCGTGCGGCGGGAGTGCTTGGGCGGATCGGGCTGCTCCGTCTGCTCTGCCTGTCCGGCAGTGCCGTCCGGAGAGACTCCGGGCGGCTCCAAGGATGACTTGTTGCTCGTCATTGAGGAATCCTTTTGGGGTCAGTGCCTACCACCATGAAACACCGGTTTGGCGCAGCTGGGAGGGGAGGCTGTTGTGGGTGGTCGTTTACCAGGTCTGTGGAAGCAGCAGTTCGGCGTCAGCGATGCGGCGGGCGCTGCGAAGGGTGCCGACAACGGGGACGCCGTCACGCACTTCAGCCCAGGTCTGCACCAGGCCTGCCGGTGTCCGCATGGTCAGCCCTGAGGACGGATCCGTGGACAGCACGTCCCGGACCACGGTGCCCTCATGCTGGGCGGCCATGGTCAGGGCCACGCTTCCGGTGATCGCGAGGGCGGGGTGGAGTTTGCCCATGGACAGCATTCGGACAACGAGGTCAGCCTCGTCGCCGGGCGATGCCCTGGCTACGATCGCGAGCTTGGGGATGGCCCGCTCAGCTTCGGCCCGGCTGGCGGCAAGGCCCATGCGGACGGCCGCATCCCGGCGCACGTCATCGAGGTGCACCAGCAACGCCGCCTGGCTGTCGATGTCCACCGCAGTTTCGTGGCCCGTGAGCCCGAGGGATACGGCGTCGAGGATGATCAGCGGGGCGCCGGCGTCAATGAGCGTGGCGGGAACCTGACGGCCATCAAACGTGACTTTGTCCAGCGGCTCTCCGGTGGGAAACAGCTTCCCGGTGGTGCGCCCTGCGGGATCCAGGAAACCCATGCCCACCGAAAGTCCGGGGAAAGGGACACCCGGGATCACTTGGGTTCCGGGATCCTGGAGCTCGCCGCCGGGGGTGGGGACCTTCTGCAGGATGAGCTGATCGGTGTTGGTGTTCAGCGTCCTGACCGATGTGCTTTCCTGGCCGGGTTCTACCCAGCCCCGTTCGATGGCGTACGGGGCTACCACTGCTGAGCAGTTGCCGCAGTTGCTTCCCCAGTCCACTTTCTGTTCATCGATGGACACCTGGGCGAATGTGTAGTCGACGTCGGCTTCCTCGCCAAGGGAGCGGGACAGGATGACGGCCTTGCTTGTTGTGGACGTCCCGCCGCCCACTCCATCCACCTGGCGGTGGTCGGGGCTGCCAAAGAGGCGGAGGAGAACGTCGTCCACGCTCTTTCCGGGGACCTGGAGGTTGTCCCATTCGAAGACCCAGCACTTGCTGGTTCCGCCCCGCATCCACACTGCTGGGATCTTAAACATGATTGCCCTTCACATCTTTTTGGGCCCGTCCTTGGGCCATCACGCCGTATCGGCATTCACAAGTGTGATCCGAGCCTCGTATGAATTACAAACGCCAAATTATGCACTGGCATGCACTTTTAGTTCAATCGAAAGGCCGGTTGAGGCACCTTTTCATGCCCCTGAGGCTGACCGGCTCGGCCCTCCACCCCAGCAAGGGTGCTATATTCCGCTCCGCATGAAGTATCGGATTAGAATAGTGAGGGGCATGTAATAAACACTTCAATCGAAGGGCTGCCATGTTGAACGTCCGCAGGCTTGAATTACTCCTCGATGTCGTTGAGCTCGGCTCAATCACCGCTGCGGCGGAGAAGCACGTGTACTCGCCGTCCGGGGTCTCCCAGCAGCTGAGGCGCCTGGAAGCCGAAATCGGGCAGCCCCTCCTGCAAAGGCAGACGCGCGGCATGGTCCCCACGGATGCCGGACACGTCCTGGCCGCCCACACGCGCCGCATCCTCCGGCAGATGGCAGCGGCCGAGGCGGATCTCGCGGAAATCGCGGGCCTCAATCGGGGCAGCCTCACCATGGGAACCTTCCCCACTTTGGGTGGTTCCTTCCTCCCCGTCGTCATCAGCAGGTTCAAGAAGGAGTACCCGGCCATCGAGCTGCATGTCCGCAGCAGCCGGTTCGAGGACCTGATTGAGATGCTGGAGAACGGCCAGGTGGGAATGTCCCTGCTGTGGGACTACGAATGGAACCGGATGAATTCGGAGGACTTTGCGCTGACCACGGTGTTCGAAGACGCAACAGCGTTGATCGTCGGCAAAGACCACCGCCTGGCCCGCCGGAAGCAGGTGGACATGGCGGACCTGGCGGACGAGGAATGGATTGTCCGCGGCCAGGAACACCCGGTAGTGGAGGTCCTGCAGCGCAGTGCCAGCGCTGCAGGATTCACGCCCCGGATCGCCTTCCATGCCAATGACTACCAGGAAGCACAGGCCATGGTGAGTGTTGGACTGGGCATCGCGCTGGCGCCCCGCACCGCCGTCGTCAATAAACACCCCGGCGTGAGCATCGTTTCGCTCGGCTCGTCGGCCCCGTCAAGGCGGGTCCTGCTCGCGCACCGCCATGACAGGGTCCGTGCTGCTGCCGAAATTGCCTTCCAGACAACGCTCCTGGAGGTCGCCAAGGATTCAACGGCTGATTTCCGCTGAGTCAGCGCGTGGCCGTGCTGCGAAGAAGATCGTCCATATAGTTGCACTTTTCTGCCATGGGCAGCCGTGGCGTTTGTCCATAGCCTGAAGAGGTGACGGACTCCAACCACTTCAAGAGCCAGATTCATTTGCCCGACGCGCCGCCGGACCAGCAGGCCGTCCTGGAGGCCGGCGGTGTTGCCTGCTGGAACGAGCCGGTCTCCATCGACACCTACGCTCCCGGCGTGCCGGACCGGTACCCGATGTTCCTGGACCGCCGCGTGTACCAGGGGTCCAGCGGCAAGGTCTACCCGATGCCGTTCATTGACAGCATCGCCGGCTCGAAGGCACCCCGGCTCTGGCAGGCAATCCACCTGGAGAACGAATACCTGAGGCTCATGTTGCTGCCGGAGATCGGAGGCCGCATCCACATCGGCTTCGACAAGACGGCCGGGTACGACTTCTTCTACCGGAACAACGTGATCAAGCCGGGCCTGGTGGGCCTTGCTGGGCCCTGGATTTCCGGAGGCGTGGAGTTCAACTGGCCCCAGCACCACCGCCCGGCAACGTTCCTTCCCGTGGAAACATCCATCGAGCGCGGCGCCGACGGGGCGGTGGTGGTGTGGCACAGCGACCTCGACCCCCTGCAGCGGATGCGGGGGACCCACGGTGTCCGGCTCCGCCCGGGCAGTTCGCTGATTGAGGTGGAGGCGCGGCTCTACAACTGCACGGACGTGCCGCAGACTTTCCTCTGGTGGGCGAATGCTGCTGCCCGCGTCCACGAGAAGTACCAGTCGTTCTTCCCGGCGGATGTCCGCTACGTGGCGGACCATGCCCGCCGGGCCATCACGGCTTTCCCCCGCGCGGACCGCCCCTACTACGGCGTAGACTATCCCGCCCTGGCAGGAGGAGGCCATCCGGATGCGGACCGCATCGACTTCTATGCCAACATTCCGGTCCCCACCTCCTACATGGTCACCGACACCAGGGACAGCTTCTTCGGCGGCTACGACCATGACGCGGGTGCCGGGTTCGTCCACTGGGCGGACCGCAGCATTTCCCCGGGCAAGAAGCAGTGGACGTGGGGCAACGGTCCGGTGGGCAGGGCTTGGGACGCGCACTTAACGGACGACGACGGCCCTTACGTTGAGCTGATGTCCGGCGTGTTCACGGACAACCAGCCCGACTTCAGCTACCTCGCCCCCGGGGAGACCCGCACCTTCAGCGAGTTCTGGTTCCCGATCCGCAAAATGGGCCCGGCGCACCAGGCAAACCTCGACGCCGCCGTCTCCCTCCAGCTGGACGACGCCGGGCGCAACGCCACAGTGGGGGTCTCCAGCACGGCGGACCGGGCCAATGCCACGGTGGTGCTTCAACATCACGGGCAGGCCGTCCGGTCCTGGAATGCCCGGATCTCCCCGGCCCACCCCTTCACGGAAGCGTACGGGCTTGATGGCCCGGTTGAGGCTGCTGACCTCACGCTCCGGGTCCTTGACGGGGGAGCGGAGCTGTTGTCGTGGTCCCCGCCCCGGTCCGGTGAGGCCCTGTCCGGCGATGCCCGGGAGGAGCCGTGGGTGGCCACCGAGCCTGGCCGGCCGGCGGAGATCGAAAGCCAGGACGAGCTCTACGTCACCGCCACACACCTGACCCAGAACCGGCACCCCACCAGATCGCCCCTGCCCTATTTCGAGGAAATGCTCCGGCGGGACCCCATGGATTCGCGCGCATCGATCGCACTGGGTGCAGTGAGATACGCCACCGGCCAGTACGCGGAAGCGCGGAGGCTGCTGGAGAACGCACTTGCCCGGCTGACCCTCCGAAACCTCAATCCGCCCAGTGGCGAGGCCAGCTACCGGCTCGGCCTGGTGCTCGAGCGGACCGGTCAACCGGACAGGGCTGCCGAACACTTTGCGAAAGCCGCCTGGGACAGGGCCTGGGCGCATCCGGCCCACCTAGCGATGGCGCGCCTGGCCCTCCGGTCGGGGCAACCAGCCGAAGCCCTCCGGCAGGCCGAAGCGGCGCTGGGGCTGGACCCGGCCAGCCCTGCGGCAAAGCACCTGCTCTGCCTTGCGCTGCGCCAGCTGGGTCGCGGGGACGAGGCCGCACGCCAGCTTCAGCGCATCCTCAATGCCGACCCGCTGGACCCGGTGGCCTTGGCGCTTGACGGCTCCCTTGACGTTTCGGACCCCAAGACACCGCTGACCGTGGCGTGCTGGCTGGCCAGCGCGGGGCAGTGGCAGCTGGCCCTGGACCTGACGGAGCAGCCGGCCCGGTCCGGCGACAAGGGGTTCGGCAACCCGGAGCCCCTCCGCCGCTACCTCCGTGCCGGCTGGCTGGACGAGCTGCTGGACCCGGAAGCGGCGTCGTGGGAACGGGCGGCTGCCCGGCGGAGCGACACCACTTATGCCTTCCCCCATGGACTGGACCACTATGACGCGTTGCAGCGCGCCCTCCAGGCTTATCCCAAGGACGCGGTGGCGCACGGACTGCTGGGCTGCTGGCTGCTGGACGCGGGGCGCACCCCGGAAGCGCTTGCCCACCTGCAGGCCTCCATGGCAAACGGCTCAGAGGACCCCGTGGTCTGGCGGAATGCCGCGATTGCTCACGTGAACACCGGTGGGGACGCGGCAGCTGCGGACTCCTTCTTCGAGCGTGCGCTGGAGCTGGGTCCTGATGATGCCCGGCTGGTGTTCGAGCGTGCCGTGCTGGCTGGCCTCCGGGGCGTGCCAGTCAAAGAGCGCATTGACGCGCTGGAACGGCACGGCTCGGCTGTCTTCCGGCGCGACGACCTGACCGTTCTCTATGCCAACCTGATGGTTGACGCCGGCCGGGCTGACGAAGCCCTGAAAATCATGGCCACCCGCAGCTTCCAGCCGTTCGAGGGAGGCGAAGGACTGGCCCTGGCGGCCTATGACCGTGCGTCCGTGGAGGTTGCGCGCGCGCTCACCGAGCAGAGTCCGACGGCGGCCGCTACCCTCCTGCGCGAAGGCATCGAGGCGCCGGCGAACCTGGGCGAAGGGCGGCACCCTGCCGGGAGCCTGGCCGAACGGCTCGTGGCGCTGGGGGACGCCCTCAGCCGGGCAGGGGACGGCGAAGCGGCAGCCGAGGCCTGGAGCCACGCCTGTAGCGAAGGCTCCCCGCTGGCCGCCGCCCCCGCTCCGGCGGGACCCGCTGACTACTGGAAAGGCGTTGCCTGCAGCAGGCTGGAAAGGCACGCTGACGCCGAACGGATCTGGCGGCAGCTCGAGGCCCAAGCAGATGAACTGGAAACCGCCCCCGCACTGCCTGACTACTTTGCAACCTCCCTGCCCGAACTCCTGCTCTTCGACACTGACACGGCCGGAGCCCGCCTCGAAACGGCGGCACTCCTGCGCGCCCTGGCCGCAGATGGCCGCTCCCACCTCAAAGAAAAGGCAAACTCTTGACCGATGCACCGAGATACCTCGGATCCGGAACCGTGGAACGCGATACTGACGCTGCATCCCTGACGGGCGCGCCGCCGTCGCACCTTCCTTCCCGGCTGACCATCACCCTCTGGGACTTCTCCTGGTACACGCGGGCCGAAGATGGCGGCCCGTACGCCGACCTGGATGCTGCCTGCGCGAAGGCTGCGCAGCTGGGGTACAACACCATCCGCATCTGCGCCGCGCCGCTGCTCCTCTTCGGTGCCCTCGGCCTCGACGATCTGGCCGCTGACCTGGAGATCGAGGGGCTCGGAACGGCGCCGGACGGCGGCTTCTACGGCCGCGGCACGCGCTGGTACGACGCGCCCGGCGGCTACCGGCTCAACCTGCGGGAGCGGCTGCTGGAGCTTTTCGACGCCGCCGCCCGCCACGGCCTGGTGGTGATCCTCGCCAGCTGGGAGTACCAGCAGTCGCCGGCCTTCGCCCGTTCACCGCGGTGGTTCGAAGCGATCGACGCCGTCCCGCTGCAGGACAGGTACCGGGTCCTCGCGGACTCGTGGTACCGGCTCATCGGCGCGCTGACAACTGCGGGCCACCGGGACCGGATCGCCATGGTGGAGCTGCATAACGAGGTGGACTTCTCCATCCTTCCCGCGCTCGCGGAGGGTGGCACGCAGGAACTGGAGCGCCTGCGGGAACTCCACCCTGACCTTCTGGTGACCGCGAGCTATGGCAAGCCCCCGCACCTGGCCACGCACACCGTCCCGGACGGGCTGGGAGCAGCCCAGTTCCACGTCTACAGCTACGGCGTGCTGGATGCCCTCCAGCAGCAGATCGACATCAGGTCCGAGGGTACCGCCGGGTTTCCCAACCCTGCCTTTCCCAACCCGGCCCTGGCCGCCCTGCTGCGGCCCGGCGCGCCCTCGGTGGCAGAATATGGGCGGCTGGCCGAGTGGAAATACCGGGCAACAGTCGTCACGGACCAGATGATCTACGGGTACGACTGGATCGATCCGGAAGCGTGGGATGCCTGGCTTTACAACAGGTTTGGTGAGTTCAGGGAGGTCATGCGGCGGGACATTGAGTCCCGTGTCATTGCCATCGCCGCCTGGGCGCGCTGGAAGGACGTTCCCGCCGTCGTGGGTGAAGGATGGATCGGTTACACGCCCCTGCACGGCACCTTCGAGGAAGGCCCCATAGGGCGCGACCTCGCAGAACGCGGCATCCGGGCGGCTATGGACCACGGAGTCTGGGGGATGGTCCTGTGTTCCAACGCCGCGCCGCACCACCCCATGTGGGCCGACGAAGCGTGGCAGCTCCGCATGAACCGCCGCATCCTTACCACCCCCACAAGCTGAAAGAACCACCATGCAGAACGAACAAGGGACCGTTGGGATGCTCAGCGCCGGGGTGGGCGGCGATGAAATGCCCAGCGCCGGGGTGCTTTGCGCCGGCCACCGGCCGCACGAACTGGCACTGCAGTTCCCGCCCATGAGCAACACCGAGGACCGCCACAAAAGGTGGCGGCTCACCAGCCAGTACATGGAACACGACGGCGTCCCTGCGATGCCGGTCTCCGGGGAGCTGCACTACAGCCGCCTGCCCCGGTCCCGCTGGGAAGAGCGGCTGCGGCTGATGAAGGCCGGCGGCATCACCGTGGTGGCGTGCTATATCTTCTGGATCCATCACGAGCCGGCCGAAGGCGAGGCCCGCTTTGACGGCAACCTGGACGTAGCAGCGTTCGTCCGGCTCTGCGCTGACGTTGGCCTGGACGTGGTGCTGCGGCTGGGCCCGTGGTGCCACGGCGAGGTCCGCAACGGCGGCTTCCCGGACTGGGTGCAGGCCGCGCCCGTGGCACACCGGACCAATGACCCCGCCTACCTGGCCATGGTGGAGCGCTGGTTCACCCGCATCGGCAGGGAACTGGACGGCCTCACCGGCCCGGACACCAACGTCATTGGCATCCAGCTGGAAAATGAGCTCTACGACCAGCCCCGGCACATCACAGAGCTCAAGAAACTGGCCAGGGCGGCAGGGCTGGGCGCACCCGTCTGGACGGCAACAGCCTGGGGCGCAGCCGACATCCCGGAGGATGACGTCATGCCGGTGTTCGGTGGCTACGGGGACGGTTTCTGGGTTGATGCCGGCGCCCCGTGGGACCCCACCTTCCGGGAGCATTACTTCTTCAGCCACGAGTGGGATGACCCGGGGATCGGCGCGGACCTGCGTGAACACTTCTCGGGCAGCGGCGCGGCACCGTCCCGTTCCCCGTCCACGCTCTATCCGCCGGCAACCTGCGAACTCACCGGCGGCATGGCAACGGCCTACCAGCGGCGGCCGTGGCCCAGCGGCAAGGATGTTGCGGCGGTAGCCAACAACAAGATTGGCAGTGGCTCCGGGTGGCAGGGCTATTACATGTTCACCGGCGGAACGAACCCGCCCGGCGGGCTGCAGGAGTCCCAGGAAACGGGCTACCCCAACGATCTTCCGGTGTTTGACTACGACTTCCACGCGCCCATTGGTGCGGCCGGACGGCTGGCGCCGGGCTTCGCCGAGCTGCGGAAGCAGCACGCGTTCCTGGCGGCCTTCGGTGCCCGGCTCGCCCCGATGCCGTCCACTTTGCCGGACAACCTTCCTGCAAGCATTGATGACAGGGAGACGCTCCGCTGGGCCATGCGCTCGGACGGCCGGTCCGGTTTCCTGTTTATCACCTGGCACCAGCCCCACATCCCGCTGCCGGACCACCCGGGAGCCCAGTTCAGGCTCCTCCTGGACGGGGAAACACTCGTTTTTCCCTGTGCGGGCCTCACTATCCCGGCCGGAACCATCGCGCGCTGGCCCTTTAATCTGGAAGTGGCGGGTGTCCGCCTTCGCTGGGCAACGGCGTCGGCCTTCACACTGCTGGATCCGGGTGGTGCGCCCACGCTGGTCATCGCTGCCGAGGAAGGAATAGTGCCGCAGCTGTGCCTGCCGGAAGGAACCGTTCTGGACGGTCCGGCAACCGCGCTGGACGGCAACGTGTACGTCATCGACGCTACCCACCCCGTGACCCTGACGGCGAGCTCGCCCGAAGGCTCCCTGGCTATCCTGGTCCTGCCCTCCCATCTGGCTGACCAGGCGTGGGCTTTGGAGACACCGCACGGGCGCCAGCTGGTCCTGTCCGCAGACCCGCTCTGGGTTGGTGCGGACGGCCGCCTGGCCGGCAGGTCACCGGGAGAACCCGCCGTGCGGCGCTACTCCGCCGAGGCCGGTGGGTTCGAGGACGTACGGACAAGCGCCGCGACGCCTGAACCCCTTCGCCGGACGCTGCCTGCCGAGCGGATCCGTGCGGCGAAGACGGTCCCGGCGTCCTTCGGTTCGCTCGCCGGCCGCGCTGCCGCGCCCACCGGCTCTTCCATCGATGACCTGGCAGCCGTCTATGCGGTGGACCTGGGCGCGGCGGTACTGTCCGGGGAGCACACGGAACTGCAGGTTGCCTGGGCCGGGGACGTTTCCCGCCTGGTGGTTGACGGGACTGTGGTGGGGGACAGGTTCTGGGACGGTTCCCCCTGGATCATCGAAACCAACGACGCCGGGATATGCCCGGGCTCGGACGTCCGGCTTCAGATCCTGCCGCTCGCCAAGGATGCGCAGGTTGGACTGCCGGCCGAGGCGCAGCGCCGGCGGGACGCGGTTGCCGGTGACCTGGTTTCCCTGGACAAAGTGGAGCTCCTCCAGTGGACCGGGTGGACGGAGGAGCCCGCTTGAGCTGCCGCCTTGTGCCATAGCATGGACACTTCGTGGCGGAAGGAGTGCGGGGTGGAGCGGGCAACGGGGTTTCCCAACCAGCGCCTGGTGGTGGTTCCCCGGCCCCTGGTCCGGGAGGCGCTTGAGCGTCCCGTCACGCGGCGGCTGGTGGTCACCGACGCCGGGGTGTTTCCCGCCGCCGGGGAGCATGGGCGGTACCGGCCTCAGGGCGCGGACGAAACCATCGTCATCCTCTGCGTCGCGGGCGCGGGGTGGGTGGAAACCGGCGGTGCGCGGTACGACGTAGGCAAGGCAACCGCCGTCGTACTTCCCGGCAACACCGGTGAGGCGCATGCCTATGGTGCCTCTGCTGAGGACCCCTGGACCATCTGGTGGTGCCACGTCCGCGGCTCCGATGTTGCCGAACTCGTTGAAGAATCCGGGGTACGTGCCGGCCGGCCCATCATCCCGCTGGTGGCCGTGGACCGGTTGACGGCCATGCTGGACGAGATCATTACTGCCCTGGAGCAGGACCAGTCGCCGGCCCGCCTGGTGGCCACGGCCGGGATGGCCTGGAAGCTGCTGGCCATCCTGGCGGTGGACCGCCGCCTCCCGGAACAGGGAACACCGCTGCAGCAGGCCATGAAGTTCCTCGAGGACCGGGTGGACGGCGCCATCCGCCTGCCGGACCTGGCCAGGCTGGTGGGCGTTTCGCCGTCGCATTTGGGCAAGCTGTTCCGGGAGGCGACGGGCGGGGGAGTGCTGGCCCACCACACGGCCCTGAAGATGGCACGGGCCAGGCTCCTGCTCGACACAACCGACCTGACGATTGCCGAGGTGGGACGAGAAATCGGGCTGAACGATCAGTTCTATTTCTCCCGCCAGTTCCGCCGGCTGCACGGGGTAAGCCCCAGCGCGTACCGGGCGGACCGGAAGGGCTGAGGTGCTGGGGCTTGTGGCTTTCCAGGCCTGCTGTAGAGGACCGGCCGCTCCAGACCCGTTCGGATGAGTGTCAGGTTGGGGCCTGAGGCCTTCCACGGGATGTGTCCGGGATGCTCGTTCGGGATCCCAATCTGACGCTTTTGTCGGGCAAATCTGACGTCAGGTGGGGGTGTGCTCTTCAATGACGAGACGGCCTCGGAGCTACACCATCCGGACGCCATGGGGTGGGAGCCGCTGGTCGTCGAAGCTTGAGTGCGCAGATCTAGTTTCCCCTCGACACGATCGCTGTCAGTTCCAGGTACGGCGGATGTACGTTCCTGGTTGTTGTTCTATGACGCGCCGGCTGTGGGCTCCGTCCTGCATCAACCACAGTAGAGATCCGTCGGCCATGACAGCTTCGACGCGCCCGCGGTCGGTCATGCTGCCGTGAGTGTGGACTTCGACGTCCTGGCCGGTCAGCACAGTCCAGTCGTCAACAGGCTGCCACGGTGCGAAAGAGTGGATGTTTGTTTAGTCTTGATTCGGCGTCGTGCTTGTTTGCATGTCGTCCTCGAGCTTCATGCAGCAGAACGCTGAGCAACTTTGTGACGGGGAGCATAACGTTCGCGAATGATGTTTGTCTTTTGAGCGTCTACCCGAACAAGACGGCGGCTTCGTCGTAGCGCTGCTGCGGGACGGTCTTGAGCTGGCCCAGAGCTTCATGGAAGTTGACGTGTTTAATTTCCGTTCCTTTGAGGGCCACCATGGTGCCCCACTTGCTTTGCATGATCGAGTCGATGGCGGCCATGCCGAGCCGGGTGGCCAGGACCCGGTCGAAGGCGGACGGAACGCCGCCGCGCTGGATGTGGCCGAGGATAGTGGCGCGGGTTTCGATGCCGGTGCGGGCTTCCAGTTCCGGGACGAGCTGGTCGGCGATCCCGCCCAGGCGGGGACGGCCGAAGGTGTCCAGGCCGCGCTCGGAATAGGCCCCGTCCATATGTTCGGGAATGAAGCCTTCTGCGACGACCACCAGGGGTGCGCGGCCACGGTGGTGGGCTTCCTTTACCCACTGGGTGATTTGCTCGATGCTGACTTTTTGTTCCGGGATCAGGATGGCGTGGGCGCCTGCGGCCATGCCGGCGTGCAGCGCGATCCAGCCCACGTGGCGGCCCATCACTTCGGCGATCATGCAGCGGTGGTGGGATTCGCCGGTGGTGCGGAGCCTGTCGATGGCTTCGGTGGCGATCTGCACGGCGGTGTCGAAGCCGAAGGTGTAGTCGGTGGCGTCGAGGTCGTTGTCCACGGTCTTGGGTACGCCCACGATTTTCAGTCCGGCGTCGGTGAGGCGTTTGGCGGCGGCCAGTGTTCCCTCACCGCCGATGGCGATGATCGCGTCGATGCCCAGGCGGTCCATGTGGGCCTTGATGACCTCCGGGCCGCCGCCGTTGTCGAACGGGTTGGTGCGGGACGTGCCAAGGATGGTGCCGCCCTGCTTGGCGATACCGCGGACCATGGTGCGGGGAAGGTCGATGATGTCGCCCTCCACCACGCCGCGCCAGCCGTCGAGGAAACCCACGAATTCGTGGCCGTGGATGGCGATGCCCTTGAGTACGGCGCCGCGGATGACCGCGTTCAGTCCGGGGCAGTCACCACCGCTGGTGAGGATTCCAATTTTCATGCGTGATTCCTAGGTTCAGTTGCCATGTTGGAAAGGGGCCATCAGAAAAGCCCAAGACAGGCATGAGGCTGATTTCGCCTATCGCCTTCGTGTACTACCAGGTTGTTCGTTCGTAGCTCATGCCGTAGGGAACATTTGGGTCAAGGCTTACGATGACCGTTCCAGGAGCCGTCCGGGTTACCAGAATTCCCTGCTTCCGGTACCTCGCACGAGCAGAGAGTTGTTGGACGGCGGCCTCCACGGCGGCCTCCAAGTGGGATCGCGTGTGGACGTGGATGGTGATGGAATCGTGCTGCGTGGGTACATGCTCGTGGAAGTCGGTGCAGGTGGAATTCTCTGTCTGCATTTATCCACTGCTCCTACAGTTCATTCGCGGTGGGATATATAGCCTTGGGGGTTGTTCTTTTGCCAGCGCCAGTGGTCTTTGCACATTTGGTCCACGGTCTTGGTGGTGGACCAGCTGAGGTCGGCCAGCGCGGAGGTGGCGTCGGCCCAGAAGGCAGGGAGGTCTCCGGCGCGGCGGCCGGTGATGTCGTAGGGGATGGGCTTGCCCACGGCCTTCTCAAAGGAGCGCAGGACCTCTAGGACGGAGGAGCCCTTGCCGGAGCCGAGGTTCCAGCGGAACACGCCGGTGGTGTCCGCGATATGGTTCAGGGCCGCTATGTGCCCTTCCGCGAGGTCCACCACGTGGATGTAGTCGCGCAGGCAGGTGCCGTCGGGGGTGTCGTAGTCGCCCCCGAAGACTATGAGCTTGTCGCGGCGGCCCACGGCCACTTGGGCGATGAACGGCACCAGATTGTTGGGGATACCCTGCGGGTCCTCGCCAATCCGTCCGGATGGGTGTGCACCCACCGGGTTGAAATAGCGCAGCAGGGCTATGTGCCAGCGCGGGTCGGCAGCGCCGAGGTCGGAGAGGATGTCCTCGATCTGTTCCTTGGTGCGCCCGTAGGGGTTGTTGGCCCCGATCTCCATCTTTTCCACATAGGGGATGGGGTTGCGTTCGCCGTAGACGGTGGCGGAGGAGCTGAAGACGATGGAGCGGACGTCATGCCTGTCCATGACGCGGATCAGGTTCAGAGTGCCTACAAGGTTGTTGTAGTAGTACTTCAACGGCTCCCGCACAGATTTGCCCACCGCTTTGAGGCCAGCGAAGTGGATGACGGCGTCGATGGCTGCGCCGGCAAAGACCTTGTCGATGGCTGCCTCGTTCACGAGGTCGACGTGGTGGAACTCTGCGGTCTTGCCGCTGAGTTCGGCTACGCGGCGCAGCGATTCCTCGCTGGAGTTGACCAGGTTGTCGATGACGACCACGTCGTGGCCGGCTTCCTGCAGGGAAAGAACGGTGTGGGAACCGATGTAGCCCGTGCCCCCTGTGACCAGGATTTTCATGAGCGGGTGTGGGTTGGGTTGGCTGGTATCGCTTCGATGTTCCAGCTCGCGGTATGACTCTGCCCCGGGAGGAGGACTATGAGGTCTGTCCTGGTGTTGAAGGCATTAGGCGGACAGGTCATTGGTTCTACTGCCAGGCCGGCTCTGCTGGATTCCGCATCTGGGAGGTCGGCTGTGTGTATCTGCACCCAGGGGCAGTCCCGACCCCATGTCATCGAAGTTCCGGACCCGTCCCATGTAGTCAGGCGTGCGGTTGAGTAACCTTCGTTGTCACGTACGAGATCAGTGAAGGCATGGTCGAGTGTTATGGAACCGATGGGGCGGGGGGCAACAAAGTCGTAGTGTCGGTCCTCTGAAACGTCGCTAACTCCTGTAGGTATCAAAAGGTCCGGGGTGACTTGCTGCACTTTTCGTGCGGGCAGCTCGAGAATCCAGTCGTCGACCCGGCCCTCCCCGGCGACCAAGTATGGGTGCCCGGCGGCCCCGTAAGGTGCTGAGCCGGGGCCGGTGTTGGTGGCTGTAACAGTGGTGTGCAGCCCGGAAAAGTCCAGCTGGTAGGACACCTGTACGTCCAGGCGGAAGGGGTAACCGCTCCTCGCTTGAACGACGGTGGACAGAATGGCCGAGGACTCGTCGGATTTAACCGGGCACCAGTCTTCCCAGGCCAATAGGCCATGAAGTGCGTGGCCCCGGCTCGGTTCGTTGATACCGAGCTGGTATTCCACGCCTTCGAATTCATACCGTCCCGCGATAACCCTGTTAGGCCAAGGCACCAATACTGCCCCTCGGTAGGCGGGGCGGACCTGATGTTCCGAAAAGGGGAGAATCAGGTCCCTGCCGTTGTAGCGCAAGGAGCGTAACGATGCACCGACGCTGGCTATTTCGGCGGTGTAGGGGCCGCAGCGCAGCGTGGTCTGCCTACCTGAGATCGGAACGGTATCGGCGCTCATCCTGGACATCACGAGGCTGGTCATTCGGAGGCCGCCAGGCGGAAGGTGAGCGTCCGCGCCTCCGGCGCCAAGGCGGACTCGGGCCAGACATCCGGGCCACACGAGCGAGTGCCGAGCCCGTGCTGGGCCGCGTCGAGGTATAACCATGAACGCGTGGCCGCGGGCAGCTCATGCGGGTGCCGGGCCGCGGCGAGCTCCTGGGCCGTGTACCGGCTCAGGGTGAAGCCCGGCAGGCGGCCCCGCGAGTCCGCGAACGCGTCTACCCGTACCCACGGCTCCGAGCCCCGGAGCAGGTCGAGGGAGCGCATACCTCCGCGGTGACCGGTCTCCTGCGGGCACGCATACGGCACGGCGAGCTGATCGATCCCGGCTGCGTACCGTCCCACAAGCGCGGCTTCGAGGCTGTCAGGGTAGGACTCGTGCGGTCCCAGCCCGAACCATGACGCCGCGTCCACGTCGGCGGGCAGCCCGAACCGCACACCGACACGGGGCCACACACCGTCCCAATCGGAGGATGGCAGAATGTCCACCCGCAGCCACAAACCTTCGGGGTCGAGAATCCATTGCTCCTCGACGGTGACGGTGCGCACCTGGTCCGCCGCGGCGTACCGGGTGCGCACGCGGAGGGCACGGTCATCGAGCACTTCGACTGCCTCAACACGCCCGTGCAGCCGGTCCAGACCGGCCGCGTGCCAACGCGCTGCCGACGAAGGCCCGGGAGCTCCTACACCCGGGATGCCGTCTGCGTCTGGTGCCCAAGGGTCGGTGTCGATGTATCCGCCCCGGGATTCGCCGCGGTCATTGTCCGTGGGCGCCCGGAACAGCTCAAGCCGGGGCCCATCCACAGGGAGGCCAGCGAGTGTAACGAGCCGCCCTTCATCGAAGACTGCCGGCCCGAGCTCCAGGAGCCCGGCGCCTTCTCCCGGCCGCCAATTTCCGCCCGGGAGCCCGGCTGCAAACGGCAGCGGGCGCCTCGCGGGCGACGCGAGGCGGCCCTGCGCTGAGGCGACTTCGTGCCCGGAATGCGCCCACCCGGCATCCTGCTCGAGGACCGCCTCGACGGTCACCCATACCTCTCCAGTGCATCCCTCGGCGGACACCGGAAGGGGGACCGCGGCCGAGGCGCCAGGGGTGAGTGGGCCGCCGTCGAGCCCATCGACGGCGAGCTCACCGGAGGCGACTGGTTCGCCGTCGTCCTCGATCCGCCAGCGAAAGACCATGTCTCCCAGATCCGCGCTGTGTCGCAGGTTGGTCACCCGTATAAAGGGCTTGCCGCCCGGCTCGAGCCCGTCAAAGGCAAGTCTCACGGGCGCCACGACGGTCTTGAACTCATATAGTCCCGGCGAGGGCGTGGAGTCGGAGAGGATGAGGCCGTCGAGCACGAAGTTGCCGTCATGGATTTCCTCGCCGAAGTCGCCGCCGTAGGCGAAGTATTCGGTGCCGTCCGCGGTACGGGCGGCGATACCGTGGTCGCGCCACTCCCAGACGAACCCGCCGTGCAGCCGCGGGTATTTCGCGATGAGGTCCTCGTACAGCGATATGTTCCCGGGCCCGTTGCCCATTGCGTGGACGTACTCGCACAGAATAAACGGCTTGGTCCGCTGCCGCGCCCCCTCGGCAGGGGAGCAGCCCAGCAGCGGTGTGGTGTCGCCGTCGCGGCCGATTGTCTCCACCTCGGGCAGTGTCGCGTACATGCGGGAGTACACGTCGGTGTACGCGCCGGCGTAGTCGTTCTCGTAGTGGACTGGTCTGCCCGCATCCCGTGCATGCACCCACGCGGACATAGCGGCGAGATTCTGTCCTGTGCCGGACTCGTTGCCGAGGGACCACATGACGATCGAGGGACGGTTCTTGTCCCGCTCCACGGTCCGTTCGATCCGGTCAAGGAGCGCCTCGCGCCACATCGGCTCGTCGCTCGGGTTCCGGGCCCAGCCGTGCCGCTCGAACCCGTGCGTTTCGAGGTCGCACTCGAGGATTACCCAGAAGCCCATCTCGTCCGCGAGCTCGAGCATTCGCGGGTGGGGCGGGTAGTGGCTGGTACGGATTGCGTTGACGTTGGAGCGCTTCATGAGCGCGAGGTCCTCGCGGGCGAAGTCCTCGTCGAAGACGCGGCCGAGCGTGGGGTGGGTCTCGTGGCGATTGACACCGTGGAACACCACTTTGCGTCCGTTGACCAGAAATTGGTCTCCCACGATTTCTACGGTGCGGAAGCCGATCCGCAGTGACACCGTCTCGGCCTTGCTGGCCACGGTCGCATCGTAGAGCCGCGGGGTTTCGGCGGTCCAGGGCTCGACGGCAGAAACAGGTACCGGTGCAACATCACCGGGATTGGCCCACTCGACGTCGATGCCGAGCTCGGGTACGCGGAGGCGAACAGGGTACGACGATGCCGGCGCTTTCACTTCCGGTTCCAGGGTCCCCGCCCCGTCGTTGTAGCCGGTCCGGAGCCAGACGTCCTCGATGCCGCCGGCCGGGCGGGACAAGAGGGTCACGGAGCGGAAAATTCCCGGCAGCCACCACTGGTCTTGGTCTTCGAGGTAGCTCGAAGCGGACCATTGATGGACGCGGACTGCGATGGTGTTGGTACCGGTGCTGACAGCGTCGGTGACGTCGAACTCCTGGGCGAGGCGACTTCCGGCGCCCCATCCGATCTCTGTGCCGTTGACCCATACCTTGTACCGGGATTCGACGCCGTCAAAGCGCAGGACGACGCGGCTCTCGCCGCCTGTGTCGTCGGCCTTCCAGCCGTCGGGCAGCTCGAACGTACGGCGATAGTCCCCGGTGGGGTTTTCGTCGGGGACGAACGGCGGGTCGATTGGGAACGGGAACTGCACGTTCGTGTAGATCGGGCGGCCGTACGATCCGTCGCCCTGGAGCACCCAGTGGGAGGGTACGGTCAGCGACGCCCACGAAGAGTCGTCGTACTCCGCAGCGGCCATCGCCTCCGCGGCCTCCCCCGGGGACAGCACCCCACGCCCGCCGGGTGTTCCGGGGACTCCCTTGAGGAGTCGGAATCGCCATTGCCCGTCGAGGGACAGGGACGGGGCGTCGGTGCGAAGCCAGGAACGGGCCGGTACTCGCCGTCCTTCTCCCGGGCCCGGGTCGGTGACGTAGGCGGTGGAGGCTGTGGCCTCCGCTGGACGGGGGCTCATTTGACGGCTCCTTCTGTGAGGCCTCCACGCCAGAAGCGCTGAAGGACGATCATGGCGATGGCGAGCGGGATGACAGACAGCAGTACGCCGCCGGTGGTCAGCTGGTAGAACTCCGGTAGCCGGTCGGCTTGGCTGAGCCAGTTGTTCAGACCTACCGTGATGGGGAACAGATTCGAGTCGGAGAGCATCACCAGCGGCAGGAAGTAGTTGTTCCAGATGCCCACGAGCTGGAACAAGAACACCGTCACCAGGGCGGGAGTGAGAACCCGCAGCCCCACGGAGTGGAAGATGCGAAGTTCGCCCGCGCCGTCGATTCGCGCAGCCTCCAACAGCGCCGGATCCACTGTTGCCTGCGCATAAACCCGACACAGAAACAGGCCAAACGGCGAGACGAGTGAGGGCAACAGGACGCTCCAGTACGTGTTGGCGATGCCGAGCTGGCTGAAGAACAGAAACAGGGGCAGGGCCGTGGCGGTGCCGGGGACGAGGACGCCTCCGAGGACGAGCCCGAAGATGAGACTGTTGCCCCGGAAGTTGTACTTGGCCAAGGCGTAGCCGCCAGCAGCGGCGAAGTACGTCGCGGCCAATGCGCCAACCCCTGCATACAGAATTGAGTTGAGGAACCAGCGCACAAAGACGCCGTCCCCGTAGGAGAGGACGTTCGCCAGGTTGTCCCACAGGACGAAATTAGGCGCGAACAAGAAACCGTTGGTCGCGAACAGGTCTCCGCTGGTCTTGGTCGCAGCGACCACCACCCAATAAACGGGGACCAGGAAGTAGAGCGCGGCTACGACAAGCAGCCCCGTGACAAGAATCGTTGTGGAGCCCGGGCGTCGGCGCCGGGTCACAGGGGGCTCCCCGGCGACGCTCTGGGGCCGGCTAAGGGTGGGAGTGGCAGTCATGAGGACTTCCTGTTCGTGAACCGGAGGAAGGTGAAGGAGAGGATGAAGGCCGCGAGGGCAATGAGCACGGCCTGGGCTGCGGCAACGTTGTAGTCGTTGTATGCAAAGGCAGTGGTGTAGGCGGAGAGGTTCGGGGTGTATTGGCTGTCGACGGCCGGAGCCACAGTCTGAAGGACTTGCGCCTCGGCGAACAGTTGAAGCGTGCCGATGATCGAGAACACCGTAGTGAGCACGAGGGCGGGCCGGATAAGCGGCAGCTGAATGGTCCACGCGACACGGAAGGGCCCGGCACCGTCCACGCGCGCAGCTTCATATATCTCGCCGGGGATCGACTTAAGCTGGGCTATGACGATGAGCATGTTGTAGCCCGTGTAGCTCCACGTAACGATGTTGGCGATGGACCACAGCACGGTGTCCGGGCCGAGGAAGTTCACGGTGAGGCCTACGGACGTGGCAGCGTCCACGAGCGGGCTAAGACCTGGGACGTAGAGAAAAGACCAGAGAATGGTCGCGATGACACCCGGCACGCCATACGGCATGAAGTAGGCCGCGCGGAAGAACCCGGGCCACTTAGCCGAGGCCGACTCCAGCAGGAGCGCAAGGACTGTACATAGGGCGATCATGACAGGAACCTGGACCACGCCGAAGAGCAGCACGCGGCCGATTGAGGCGAGGAAGCTACCGTCCCCGAGGGCGCGGGCATAGTTCTCGAACCCCGCAAACCCGGAGTGGACGCCCGTCTCGCCGAAGAGGCCACTGCGGGTCACTTTCGTAAAGCTCGAACCGACAGCAGCGATGATCGGGAAGATGAACGTGAGGGCAAAGAGCGCCAGGAAGGGCGCGAGCAGTATCCAAGGTGCACGGGTGACGACGCGGCGCTGCTGCCTTGCCCGTCCGTGCCCCTCCCGCTGGAGTGCTGACGGATGTGCTTGTGCGGTATCTGCCGTGGCGCTCATGCCTGCTCCTTCCTAATCGTCAGACCTTTGTTCCTGAAGGCGGTCATGATCTGCTGCTCGGCGGCTGCTACGGTGTCGACCAGGCTCGTGCCCGATGCCTTACGGCGGAACCCGTCGCCCAGGATGTTGAAAGACTGCGTGGTGACGGGCCACCAAGACCAGTCCATGTTCTGCGACTTACTCGCCGGCACGATCACGTCCTGGTTGTAGTTCTGCCCCCCGAAAAAGTCGGAGGGCCTCTCGCGCTTTGCACCGATGATGCCCGGCACGGGCGACCATCCGATGCCACTGTTGGCGATCTCGGCGTCGATGCCGGCCTGCGTGGACGTCATCCAGACAGCGAACTCGAGGGCCTCGCGGGGGTGCTTGCTGTTAGCCAGGACCGCCGCGGTGGAGCCGCCGAGGTAGCTTGAGCCATACCCTCTGGGGTCCCAAATGGGCATGGGCGCCACGCGCCACTTGCCCGCTCCGCCGCTGACGCTCTGCACAAGGGCATCGGCCCAGCTGCCGCTCGTGAGCGACGCGAGCTCCCCCTTCGCAGCCGCCGCGTACCAGCCGGGGGTGAAGGGTCCATAGGCGGTGGTGACGATGCCGTCGTCGATTGCCCGGTCAAAGAAACGCGCGACGTTCAGCGTTGAGTCGTCGGTCATGTTGATGACCCATCCGTCCTCGGCTGGGCGCAGCCAGGAAGCGCCAGCCTGTGCGGCGAAAGAGACGAAGTAGGAGGTGTCCGCGAGAGAAAAGCAGTCGATGTAGGCGTTGGCACCGCGGAGTTCCTTCCCAACGGCTGCCCACTCCTCCCAAGTCACCGGTGCCGCCGCGCCTACCTTGGCCAGGACGTCGGGGCGGTAGAACGTGGCCATCGGCCCCGAGTCCTGGGGGATGCCGTAGACGCCCCCGGAGAAGCTCACCTGGCTCCAAAGTGCGGGGTCATAAAGGTGTGCGTATTCACGGGCACCGTAGCGCGAGAGATCCACGAGCCCGTTGACGAGCATGAACTCAGGAACGGTACGCATTTCAACCTGCGCTAGGTCAGGGCCGCCGCCCGCCGCTAGCGCGGCGTAAAGCTTGGAGTACCCACCACGGTTGCCGCTGGGGATCCAGACCGTCTCAACCTGGACATTGGGGTGGCTCGCGTTCCAGATATCGGCGACCTTCTGAACATTCTTGAGCCAAGACCAGTACGTGAGTGTCACCTTCTCACCGGTACTGGCCGCAGGAATGGCAGGTGCGGCATTGACGGAAACAGTGCCCGGAGTGGCGCATCCGGTGAGAAGGGCAAAGGCGGAGGCGCCGAGTCCACCGCAAAGGAGTTGTCGTCGTGTCAGAGATGGCATGAGTCCCACTTCGTTATGGTCAGCGCCGCGGACACGGCGCCGGGGCCGTGCGGCCCGACGTGACAAGGCTAACACAAAAGCTGAGTGGATGCTCAGTTTTTAATGAAACTAGACTGGATTCCATGACTAAGAAGGCGAACGCACGCTCAGGCCCGCGCGGCCCCTACGCCAAGACCGCTGAGCGCCAACGGCAAATTCTTGAAGCCGCCGTAGAGGTCTTCGGGTCACGGGGCTACAACGGCGGCAGCATCCAGGACGTCGCGGACCGGGCAGGGATCAACCAGACCACGCTCCTCCACCATTTCCCCACCAAGGCTCAGCTGCTCGTGGCGGTGCTCGAGTACCGCGACCGGATCTCCACGAGCACCCCGGGCACACGGGAGCGGTTTGCCGAAACCATCGTGCGGCAGGCGAAACACAATGAGCGGATTCCCCACCTCGTAGAGCTCTACTCCGTCCTCTCCGGAGAAGCCACGACTGAGGACCACCCGGCCCGTAACTACTTCGTCCAACGCTTCGCCCGGCTTCGGAAGGAATACAGTGGGGAGCTGCGGTACCTCGCGAGCATTGGCCGGCTTCGGCCGGGCGTCGACCCAGATGTCGCGGGCCCTACCATCGTGGCTCTATGGGAAGGAATTCAAACCGAGTGGCTCCTCAATCCTGACACCGTGGACGTGCCCGGCATCCTCAAGGGCTACCTCGACCTGATCCTTGTGCCGGAAGAAAATGCAGGGTGGTCATCTGGTACCGAGACCCCCGTGGAAGCGCTGAATACACTTTGAAGACGATGCTTCACTAATCGGTTCCCGATAGAGGCGGCCGCCGTTCCCCGCCACGGGGCCACGGCAACGCCGAGAATGGATATTCGGTCAAGTAGCTATCGGGTAATGCCACGAAGCAGGAGCCGTGTGAGGGTTCCCGCACGCCTTGCCCGTAAAAGTTTCTCTGAGGTCGCCTCGCCCTAGAGCAGCGTTGGACAGGGTGACGGGGAGCGCGGGCAAGTTGCGGCGCCGGTCTGGCGTCAGAATAGCGCGAAATTCCGCATTGTTGACGGTGGCTCATGATGTTCTCAGATCCCACCCTGACAGTTGGAGGGGCAGGAAACCGAGCTGCGGTAGCCCGAGAACTATCAAAATAGTCCGAAGAATCAGGTCTTGATGGAAGTCGCTTAGCGAAGGGGCGGGTGATGTCACCTCCTGCGGTTCGTCAGGTGTCTGAGAACCAGGCCGGAGCTCCACCTACGGGGCAAGTCTTCCCACGTCAGGCGCCCCGACGTCAGGTTGGGGTGTAGTCCAATCTGACTGCGCGTCTAAAAACCTCCCGCCCGCGGACGAGCACTGTCCCCGCCCCCGCGGCAGGATCCTCTGTCCAGCGGTTTGAATCTTGCCTTACGGGGTCTGCGATTTGGTGGGCGCACCACCGTCTGGCCGGGGGAGCGCCATGTCCGGATTCAGTACAGTTCATTACCGTCCTCGGAACGGGTGTACGGGCCCGTCGACCTACTTCAAGAAAACACTTCGGCGATCTCATGGGAGGGGACGCCAGTTCCGCTTGGCCGAAGGCTCCAAATACGGTCGCCGTCGGAACGGTGAATCATTCGGCGAGTTGAAGCGCCGCCGGGACATACCCAGACGATGGAGCCGTCTTCCATCAGACCATCCACGGTGCCTTCGTCGGCTGGGACATTCCCGCGGCCGATCCACACGATGTCGCCGGGTTTGAGTAGTGTCCAGTCTGCTACTGGATAGACGGGCATGGTCGGGCTTGCAGCCGTCCCGTTGGAGGTTGCCGAGGAAAGGCCAGCGGAGTTGATCCTTCTCGCGGTGAGATTCATATCAGTTGCCTTTATATCCTGTCGGCTAAGGGTTCCGGTGCGGCCCTCGGGTGTGTCCTATACCCGGGCTGACCCACCACCGTCTCTTCCAGGGCATGCTTACGTGGGGATGTCCTAGTATCAACCCGCCGGGCCCAGTCGTCCGCCTCGTATGTTCGGCCGCGGGGTACTAGTGAAGAGACCGAAACCCGGAATAGCCCCCATTCGAGTCGGCGTACCAGGACGCCTGTGGAGGCTACTGCCCCATGGCCCTGAGCCTGTGCGATGGCGGCATCGAGTCGCTGCCATAAAGTTTCGGGCGGTTGCGGGAGTACTTCAATGGTATGCAGTTCGTCGGGAGTCGAAATCATGATCTCAGGACCCTTTCTCACGGAACGTTGAGACGAAGATGATCTCGGTCGTGCGTATTTCTCCGACCTAGCCCGAGAAATACGGAAGCGGCTGTGCGGCTGCACCTCGACTTTGATCAGACCGCACTCTGGAGTCAGGAAATATCGATTGTGACGACAGCAGGATGTCTGGTGCCTGAGTCCCCGGAATCGGCTTTTGAAGTTACAAGGCGTGAGACACAGCAGCACATTTTTTCAGCAGCATGTTGTTGGCGCTTGCTGTAGAAAACATCCCGGTGGTCGACGGTTCCTTCAATGCCTAGGATCCTCACCTCACAGAGCCCGCATTCACCTTTGCGGCAATCGAACATCATGTCCACTCCGGCGTTTTCGAGGGCCTCCAGCATGGTCCGGTCAGGGCTCACGCTTGTTTCGATGCCAAGCCTGGGTATTCGGACAATGAAGTCTTCCGGGTCGTGCCAGCCACTGTTTCCGAACGTCTCATACCGCAGATTCGGGGCATTCAGACCTCGCTCCGCCCATCCTCGTCTCACGGCATCCATCAGGCGGATGGGGCCGCACATGTACAACTCGGTGTCGGTGTCGATGCCGGCAAGCAATTGCTCGATGCTGAGGGACGTTCCTTCGTCGTCGACGTGGATGACGAGGTTTTCCCCGTGCAGGGCCACCAGGTCGGGCAGGTAAGCCATTGCTTCCCGGTTTCGTCCGGCGTAGACCAGCGTGTAGTCGTAGTTCAGGCGTTTGAGGACTCTTGCCATGTTGATGACCGCTGTGATGCCGATGCCGCCTGCCAGCAGGACGTATCGGCGGGCGCCGATTCTGAGCGGAAAGTTTTGGAGCGGCTGGGTGATTTCCAGCTGTTCACCCTCCCGAAGCCCGTGCATAAAAATGGATCCTCCACGGGACTGGGGGGCTCTGAAAACACTGATTGTCAGGAGGCGTCCGTCGTCGCTGGACTCGACGACGGAGTATGAACGTTTCTGCTGTTCGCCGTCGATTGTGAGGATGAGGTCGATGTGGGAGCCTGGTTCGGCCTTCTTGGGTGCCGAGGGCGCTAGAACGATTCGCCGAATATCTGGGGTTATGTTTTCGGCGTCGACTACAGCGGCTGATTGCCACACCTCGATGTTTGTTGCTGCCATTTTCTTCTTCCAGAATCTCTTTGGAGGCCGTGATGTGAGTGCGGCTTGCCTAGACGGTGGGTACCAGGCGGCCTTCATCGGCGAGCTGGCGTTCGATGAGGCGCCGTACCCACATGCCCCCGGCGTCGATGTTGAGGTTGTAGAACTCGTAGTCAGGGTTTGCATCGATTGCTGCCTGCTGCGCCTCCAACATGTCTTCGTCTTCCTTGAAGACTCCGGAGACCCCGTCCCGCAGTTGCGTGGTGATCAGCTGGCTGTCCAGCCTGTAGTTCCGCATGAAGGCCCAAAAGTAATGGCAGGTCTTGTCCGTCTCAGGTGAAATGGTGTTCATGACGTATCCGTTGACACCCTGGCTGCGGTCGCCCTCCGGCGCTCCGGTGCCTGCTTTGGCGACGCCGACATCGATGCGGATGGTAGAGGGGGATTCGAAGCGGATGATCTGCCAACGGTCGACTTTTCCTTCAAAGTCGGGAAACTTGTCGCGCATGTTCTTTAGCCAGAATGGGGGCGCGTCGATGTTAAGCATCCACCGAGCGACAGTAACGGTGTTCCCCTCGTGGCTCACCTCAAAGTCTGATTCGCTGAGCTCTTCCTGGCCGATGGTTGAGCTGTGCACGAATTCCTCGTGGGTGAGATCCATCAGGTTGTCAACGACCAGCTGGTAATTGCAGTTCACGGGGATGGTCAGTCCATCCCCGGCCCACGACGGGTCATCCATTTGGAACATATCGGGGACCAATTGGGGGTCGGCCAGAGTCGGATCCCCGAGCCATACCCAGATGTAACGGTAGCGCTCCACCACGGGATAGGAGGGGACGGTCGCACTGGGATTGATGGTTTCCTGCGCAGGCATCGAGACGCAGCGCCCGGCCGAGTTGTAGACGATCCCGTGGTACGGGCACTGGATTTCGTCCCGGGCCTTAACCGTACCCATCGAGAGCGGAGCAAGCCGATGCCAGCACGCATCTGCGAGGGCGACGGCGCGGCCATCCTCCGTGCGGTAGAGCGCCAGAGGCCGCCCGGCGATCCTCCGGCCCATGGGCTTGCGGGTCACCTCGTGGTCCCATGCTGCCACGTACCAAGCGTTCAGAGGGTAGCCCAGCACCTTATTCGTCGTCGAGGTCATCGACTGGGTATCCGTAGTCATAGCAGTTCCTTCCGTGCCCGCCACCCCGCAGGACGTCAACGTCGAGGGATGCATGCGTGTGGAGAATCGTGTGGTGAGGCTCAGACGCCAGTCACGATTGCCCTAGAGAGTGGGTCCAATCACAGTTTACCTATATACATAGGTGTTCGCAACATAGCAGCTAATCACCGTCGCAACCCTAAACCCGCAAGGCACCCGGGGTTTCCGTAGACCCCAACTGGAAATTTCTAATCCCGGCAGTGCGGATCCACTATGGAATGCGGACTTCCGGCCCCTGGTGTGACGTGGGCATGTAGGCGGGACCGTTTCGGCCACCGGGGTGCCGCGAATCCGGCCGATGGAGCCCTGAAGGCCTACAGTGCCCGGTATGCCGGGCGCCAATGGCCGTGGAACCGCCGACCCAGGGCCCAGAGAGGCACCTAGGGCGCCTGAATAGATGCGCTAATAGAATTTTGTCGGCGATGTCGGGGCAAGGGGTGCTGATCCGGAGGCCAAGATCACGACCGTGGGGTTCAGTTGGCACCTCACGGGCG
Source organism: Pseudarthrobacter sp. NKDBFgelt (assembly GCF_046097905.1). Taxonomy (NCBI): domain Bacteria; kingdom Bacillati; phylum Actinomycetota; class Actinomycetes; order Micrococcales; family Micrococcaceae; genus Pseudarthrobacter; species Pseudarthrobacter sp. NKDBFgelt. The sequence continues at coordinate 47,385 of NZ_JBJURL010000001.1, forward strand.
CGCCCCGACCCTGCTCTGTCTGAATCAGTCTGAGTAGGGGTCGGGGAGGGCCATGTATTGGGTAGTGGTGTACTCCGAGATACCTTCGGCTCCGCCCTCACGGCCCAGCCCGGACTGCTTGACCCCTCCGAACGGCGCAGCAGCATTGGAAAGGGCGCCGGTGTTGTATCCGATCATCCCGAACTCGAGCTTGTCACTGAGCCTTTGGCCGCGGTTGAAGTCGGCCGTGTAGACGTACGCCGCCAATCCATATTGGGTTGAATTCGCCAGGACAACGGCCTCATCTTCGTTGTGGAATCGTGTCACCGGTGCGATGGGGCCAAATATTTCGGTCTTGAGGATCTGCGATTTCGGTGGGACGTTGGACAGGACGGTGGGTGCGTAGAAGTAGCCTTCGCCCGCGCCGACAGATCCGCCCGTAAGGATTTCCGCTCCATCCCATACAGCCCCTTCGACCAAAGCGTGGACGTCCCTGCGGGCATCTTCGCTAATGAGCGGCCCGACCTTGTTTTCGGGATCGGTACCGCGCCCCGTTTTGAGACCCTGCACCGCGAGGGAAAGCTTCTGGGAGAATTCGCGTTCAACGGATTCGTGGACTAGGAAGCGGTTGGCTGCGGTGCATGCCTGGCCCATGTTGCGCATTTTGGCAATGAGGGCACCCTCCACAGCCTTATCCAGATCTGCATCCTCGAAGACAATGAAGGGGGCGTTGCCGCCAAGTTCCATCGAGGTCCGAAGAACGTTTCCAGAGGCATCTGAGAGCAGTCGCTTCCCGATTTCGGTTGATCCGGTGAAGGATATTTTGCGCAGACGGGGGTCCTTCATGACCGCCCCCGAGATGGAGGCTGCGCTCGTCCCGGCAACGAGGTTCAGGACCCCGGCCGGGAGTCCCGCTTCGATCATGACTTCCGTGAACAGTTGAGCAGTCAGTGGTGTCAGCTTTGCCGGCTTGAGGATCATGGTGCAGCCGGCCGCGATGGCTGGAGCAACCTTACGGGTGACCATCGCGAGAGGGAAATTCCAAGGCGTGATCAAAAGACAGGGGCCAACGGGTTTGCGCTGAACAAGGATTCTGTTCTTGCCCTCCGGGCTGTTGGTAAAGCGCCCATAATCCCGCACTGCTTCTTCAGAGAACCAGCGCAGGAACTCCGCCCCATAGGCGACCTCTCCTCGGGCTTCTGCAAGGGGCTTCCCCATCTCGAGGGTCATGAGCAGGGCGAAATCTTCCGTTCGCCGTGTCAGGATTTCGAAGGCCGATCGAAGTATCTCGGCACGAGCCCGCGGAGCCGTCAGCGCCCAGGACGACTGAGCCGCGGCGGCGGCGTCCATTGCGGCCATGGCATCTTCCCTAGTGCCGTCAGCGACGCTGGCAATGGTTTGTCCCGTTGCCGGATCCTGGACGTCGAACGTGCGGCCGCCGGCAGCGTCCCGCCACCGACCGTCGATGAAAAGCTGTGTGGGGACACTGGCGAGAAGTTCTCGCTCACGTTCAGGACTCAATCGGAGCCTCTACTTTCTTTCTAATATTCTTGCGGCAGGAATGTGCCCTGGGCGTTCAGCTACTTCTTAATCAAATTCGGATCAGCACAGACTGATGCTCACTATCAGCCCTGGCCTGGGTCTTTCCGGTCCTCATAGACCGTGCCGGCCGGTGGTAGCTGCCGACTTTGCGTCAGTCATCCCGGAGCGTCCCGTTGAGGAACCCTGGACTGGACGGCCAGAAGGAGGGCCGCCGGTCCCTCCCGCTAAATCTGGGAAGAACCGGCGACGGATTCAGTGTCCGGACTCTACGTGGCTGAGACGGACTTTGGATGAGAGGAGCAACGAACTGACGATTCCAATGAGGGAAGCGCAGACCGCGATCAGCAGTCCTGCTTCGTAGTTGGCCGGGGTAGGCGGTTCCATCGGGGCATGCCCGGCAGAGATCGCTGCGGCGTACAGGGAGGTACCCAGGGCGGAGGCAAAAAGTGCCATGCTGACGTAGACGGACGCCGTGCCCGCACCTTGCTCATCGGTGGCCTCTGCCGCGATGACGTTCACGGCAACTGTGACCATGGCGGTGAAGCCGAAGGCATAGATCAGTACTCCGACCACCACGGCGGGGATGCTCGCGTAGCCCAGGTAGATGACGATGATTCCAACGGAGCACGCTATGGCTGACGCGAGTTGCACCCATTTGGCCGGGTACTTCTGCAGCAGCGGGACTGTGAAGCGGGGGGCAATGAAACCAGCCAGGATGTACGGCGAAAACAGGAGGGATGCCAAGAAGAGGCTAAGGCCAAATCCGTAGCCGAGAAGAGTCGGGCTGGTCTGTGCCCAGCCGAGGACGGTACTGAACAGAATCAAGCCGATGATTCCGGTCTGAACGAACACCGCGTACGCAGGGAGTAGCCGGGTGCTGAACGCCTTCTTCACGTCCAGCAGAGGATGGCGCGACTTGGATTCCCAGTAGAAGGACAGGGCGACGAGCGCCAGGCCTGATAGGACGAAGCCGATGGTGGCACCGGAGAAGACTCCCCAGGTCGTGCTCTCGTTTACTCCGATGCACAAGGAGGTCAGGCCGATGCCCATGAGGATGACTCCGCCGTAGTTGACGGTGCGCGAACTGCCGGCGTTACGGACCTTGGCATCCGATTCGGCAACCCAGACGAGAGTGGCGACGAGTCCTATGACGGTGAGAATTGCCCCGATCCAGAAGCCTGTCCGCCACGATGCACCCGCGTCAATGAGGAGGCCGCCAAGCCCGAGCCCCAGAGGGATCCCGACTGCCTGGAAGGCAGCGATGATTCCGATCGCTTTCCTCCTGTCGGGAGCCGTGAGACGGTCATTGAGGATGCCAATTGTCAGGGCCTGGCCGGCGACTACGCCCACGAGGGCACGGCCAATCACCAGCGTGATGAAGTTAGGTGCAAGGGCGCTTAGGGCGAAGCCCGCAGTGATGAGGACAAGGCAGATAATGAGCACGCGTCGATGGCCATGCAGATCCCCGATCTTCGAAAGAACGGGTACTGAGGCTCCGCCAGCCAGTAGGGTCGCAGCAACTGCCCAGGAGACCTGTCCGGGGGCAAGCCCGAGATCGACTGCCATGGGGCCGTAGAAAGGGATGGCTATGAGGGCGCCTACTTCATTGAGCAGCTGAAGCAGGGCCAAGGTGAGGGCCATGAGCAGCCCGCGGGATTTCCATGAAACGCGGCCTTGCACAGTACTGACCGGAGACCTGTCAGGAATTCCTTCAATAGTGGTCATGTGGGTGTAGTCCTTTCGCCCTTGAAAGTGATGAGGGGTTCAAATCGATCCGGCCAGACGCCAGCTGCAGCGGTTCTACATCGGATCGTGCGAGTCAGCGCAATCCGCCGATATGACGAATCCTATCTTCTTGTCGGATAGGTTGCTAGGTATTTGGCAGGTATATCTGCAAAGCGCCTGCGAGGCTTAGATGGTGAGGCCGCCGTCGATCAGCAGTGATGAGCCTGTCGTAAAGCCCGCTTCGTCGGAAACGAGGTGCAGGGCGGCTTTTGCGATTTCGTCTGGTTGGCCGATTCGGCCCAAGGGGGTGGCTGCAATCCCCATGCGTGCGACGTCTTGTGCTTCAGGGGCGAGGAAAATTTCCGTCTGGACCATGCCGGGCCGGATTTCGTTGACGCGGATGCCGTCGGCCGCGTGTTCCAGGGCGAGGGATTTTGTCAGCTGCCGTACGGCACCCTTGGACATGGAGTACAGGCCCGTTCCGGGTACGGGGCGTTCGGAGGCAACTGAGTTGATGTTGAGGATCGTTCCTCGGGTCGGGGTCCGCAGCATGAGCTTTACGGCGTGGACGGACGCTACGAAGTAGGATCGGAGATTGACGTTCATGATGTGCTCGAAGTCGGCTGTAGTGCAGTTGACCAAGGGCTTCGTGAGTTCGGTCGCCGCGTTGTTGACGAGGATATCCAGTCTTCCGGTTCTTTCCACGGCGGAATCCAGCAGCCACCGCAGCTCGTCGGGGACTGAGGCGTCTGTTTGGATGAACTCGGCAATGCCGCCGGCACTGCGGATTTTATCGACTACTGCACCCCCGCGTTCACGGCGACGTCCTGAGACAAAGACGTGGGCGCCGTTGGCGGCGAATTCCCGGGCGATTGCTTCGCCGATTCCCGCCGTGCTGCCGACGATGACTGCTGTTCTTCCGGAGAGTTTTGGTGCGTGCAAAGGGTTGCTCCTTATGTTTGGGGCTGTGTGTGGCCTACATGACGTATCCGCCGTTTGGGGAGATCGTCTGGCCTGTGATGAACGCCGCTTCGGGGCTGGCTAGGTAGACAATCGTGGCAGCGATTTCTTCTGCGCTTGCTGCTCTGTTCAGAACTCCCATGCCCACGACAGCAGCCCTCACCGCGGGGTCTTCCGGAAGCATGGGCGTGTCGGTGGCGCCGGGTGCCACAGCATTAACCCGGATGTTCTCCGGTCCCAGCAGCGCCGCGGTAGCTCTGGTGAGGCCCAGGACACCTGCTTTGGCTGCGGGATATGCCGCTGCGAGGGGGAAGTTGGCCAGCGCCCCCACGCTGGAGATGTTGATGATGGATCCTCCGGCTGCGCCATTGTTGCGCATCACGGAAACAGCCGCCCGGGTTACGTAGAAGGTGCCAAGCAGGTTGACGTTAACCACTAGGGAGAAGTCTTCGTCGGTGATCTCACTCAGGTCGTTGCCGAGGCCGCTTTTCATTCGTCGGGGTGAATCTGGAATCCCGGCACTGTTGACCACAACGTCAAGTCTGGAATGGTCCGTATCGATCCGTTCCATAAGGGCGTTGACGTGCGCGCTTTGGGTCACGTCAAGGGCGACCTGAATGAACCGTGGATTCTGGTCCGCCGCTCCCGACCCGGGGTGCAGGTCTGCTGCGTACACGGTAGCTCCCTCGGCCAGCAGTCGCTCCGCGACCGCCTTTCCTATGCCGGAACCAGCTCCCGTAACGAGTGCTACCTGATTGGAGAACCTTCGGTAGTTGTCGGCCATGTTTTACTCCTTTTGTGTTTCCTGTGAGGCGTCGTTTTGGCCCCGGGTGCCGAATTGCGCGTCGAGCCAGTGGAGAACCGGGAGGCACGTCTCTTCAGAGTTTGCTTCGAACATAAGTCCATGGCCATTGCCGTGTATTCCGAAATCGGTCAGCGATATGAGCTCGGCTTGCGCCCCGTTCCGCGTGAGAAAATCCACAACCGGGGGCGCGAAACTTCCTGCGGGGGAGGTCTCGCCGACAATGATTGCTACGGGCACGTCGGCGAATCCGGCGATCGTTGCAGGTCCTTCATGGGAAAGCTGGGATGCCTCGGCGTCGGCGGGGAGGGTGGCGACGGGGGTTGCTGTCAGTCCCCAGGTGAGGTTTCCCAGACCGGGAAGCTGCGCAAAAGGCGGTCCCATGGGTTCGATGGCGACAATGCCTGCCACTGACGCCGGTCGAAGATTCAGGGCCAGCCATCCGGCCGCCGCCCCGGCCGAGTGCGTGATCACCACGGCGGGGCCCACAAGGTCCAGAAGGTCAGCCATCCGTAGACCGTCGACGCGCTGGGCCTCAGCGAGATCGGCCGGCATGGCGCCCAGGGCAGCCGTTAGCTGCTGCATTTCGGCTCCCTTCGGGTCACGGGCCCACGGCCACGCCGTCTGGGTGTCGCCGGCCTGCTCGGGTGCGAAGAGCATGCTCGCCAGTTCAAAGCTGGTCTGTGGTCCTGTCTCACCCAGGACGTGGGGATGACGGAAGGATCGTCCGTGGCCTGGCCGGTCCACGACGTAGACGGCGTAACCCTCCCGGAGGAAGCGCTCAGCCCAGCCGGGCCGGCCGTCGGGGGTGCCCAGCCAGTCAGTGCCCTGGCCGCCGCCGCCGTGGACGAGAATCAGCGGGTAGGGCTGGGTGATCCGGGACGGGGCCATCCACTCGACGTACATCTGTCCGCGCTGAACGGTACCGAATTCGGTGGCGACAGCGTCGCCAGGGACCCAAAAGAACCCGCGCTTCTGATTGACGGCGGTTCGATCCTGTGCGTGAGGTGGTTGACCCTGTGCCAGGTCTTCCTTGGCAAGGCGCGTCACTGGAGTGCCCCCACGGTGATGTCCGATAGTTTCTGGAACCGCTCAATGTTGGCAGCCTGGCTGAGGAGTCCCGCTGTCAGTGCCACAAATACGAGGTCGAGTTCCGGGTCGATCCAATACAAGGTGCTTCCGGCGCCGTAGTTGCCGAAGGTTTCGGCAGTGGTGAGCGTCCCGAACTGGTGGCGCACCATGGCTGAGCCCCGAAGGCTGAACCCGAGACCCAAATATGCCGGTGGGGGCGTGTAACCCGCACGCAGGGCGACGGCCTTATAGATCTCGTTGGGCAGGTCACCTGTCCAATTTTGCCGTGCGAGGGCAATCATGCGGGGCGAAATGATGCGGTTTCCATCCAGTTCACCTCCTCGCCTGAGCATTTCGGCGAATCGGAGCAGATCTCCGGAGGTGGATGCCGCCCCGACCCAGGTAGCTTCGTTGACTTCTGCCTCGTAGAGGCCGTTGTCTCCCGGGGTAGTGCGGGACAGCGCCTTGACAGGCACCGTTCCCCTCATGTCCGGGATGACGTGGCGGTCCTTCATGTGGGGCCTGATTCCCAGACCTGAATCCGTCATGCCTAAAGGCCCGAAAAGGTCGGCTTCGAGGATCTCGTTGATGGACCTCCGGGCCGGGTCCGTCCGGCGAAGGACCTCGCCCAGCAGGACATGGTTGACCATGGGGGAGTAGTCACATCGATCGCCGGGTTCGCTGTTGCCGGCGGCTGCCTCGCAGACGGCGGCGACCATTTCGTCGAGGTTGTCCTGGTACATTCCCGGCCGTACTTCCCAGATGCCGGGGATTCCCGTTGTGTGGGTGAGGAAATGGAAGATGGTGGCGCGGTCGCGCGGGGCCCCTGAGAATTCCGGAATGATTTCGGACATTCTCGTGGTCAGGGCGAAACGGCCATGCTCGATGGCCCTGAGAATCAGGACGTTGATGAAGGCTTTGGTGCAGGAGAAAATGGAGAAGACACTGTCCTGCGTGATGGGCGAGGTTTTTGCCTCGTCGGCGAAGCCGGCTGCGTGATCGAACAGCAGTTCGCCGGCATGCGCGATCTTGATGGACGCCCCGAAATAGTGACCTGTGGACACATCGTGGTCCACCACGTTCTTCAGCTCATCCATCCGGCTGAGGGAGAGTCTCCGGTTTCCGGTCATCGGTTGGTCCGTCCTTGTCCGCTTGAAATGGGTTCGGGTGTCAGCAGCGAGGGGCTGCGGATACCATCGAGGGCCTTGAGGAATCCAAGCTGGGCCTCGGGAGTGGAGGTTCCCTGCCGCATCGGCTCTGTCGCCGCCGCGAGGGTCTCCGCATCCAGGCCGCCGTAGACAATGTTCTTCAGATTGCTTGCCATGGGAGATGTCATGGTGGAAAAGGTCTTGACGCGTTCCTCTGCGTACCGGTCCAGGATTGACTCATCGGCGGCCCCTCCCAGCAGTGCGCGGAACGCTTCGTGCAGTGCGAAGACATCGTACAGCCCTGTTGTGAGGCCCAGTCCACCTGTCGGGTTTGTCAGGTGTGCTGCGTCGCCGGCCAGAACAACTCGTCCCTGCCGCAGTTTGGAGGAGAGTCGCTGGTGCATCCGGTAGGGCCTGAAGTCGACGAGCTCGTATGCTGCATCTGGCCCGAGAAGCGCGCTGAAGTACTCCTTGATCCGGGACGCGACGGTTTCTTCAGGGAGCGCTGCCGATTCCTGGATGGTGCAGCGCCATAGTCCGTCCCGATTAATCTGCCCGATAACAGCCGGCAGTGTGGGATGGACGAAGAGGTTTGAGCTCTTGAAACCGAGCTGCCGGAAATCGAAGTGCAGATTGGTGGCTATGAAGCGCTCATCCCAGGTCGTCCCGTCCAGAGTCGCGCCGATGAGCGTGCGGATCGAGCTTCGGCCGCCGTCGGCGCCTACTACCCAGTTCGATCTGTGGGTGCGTGTGCTCCCTGTTTCGTTCGAGAGGGTGAGGCTGACGCCATGGGCGTCCTGTTCAAGACTGGTCACTTGTGTATCCCAGTGAATGGTCACGTGCGGCATTCGGGCCAGATGCTCAAGGACGATGTTGCACAGCTCGCCCTGGCCCATGTGGATGTTGAAGGGCGTCGGATGATGTCCTTCCAGGACCGTGTTCGGTGCAGACAGCACTTCACCGGTTCGGACCAGATGCATGTTGAAGCCCTCGTGGTCCACATGGCCCCGCTGCTTCATATCCTCCAAGATTCCGTAGCCGTCCAGGTCCGGCAGCAGCGAATTGAGGTAGACCATCGCACGGGGAGACATGTTCGGTTCTGCCTCGGTTTCGATGACTGTTACAGGGACGCCGTCCCGGGCCAAAGCCAATGCCATAACAAGGCCAACTGGGCCTGCGCCCACTACACACACCGATTCCGTGTCCATGAATTCCTCCTCTTTGAGGGTGGTTGATGCCATCCCTATGCCTTGACGGCTTATTTAGGATAGTGTGTCAGACAGCACATGACAACCTGTATGACAGGTACATGGCTGCCGCTTTTGGCTACGCCGAATCAAAGGAGATTAGAAATGACGTATGTAACGGGCTCCCACCACGTCACGCTGTCCGTCGGGCATGCGCAGGAAGACGTCGATTTCCACACCAAGGTGCTGGGAATGCGCTTCATCAAGAAGACGGTCCTTTATGACGGTTCCACCCCGATTTATCACCTCTATTACTCGAACGCGAACGGTGATCCCTCCTCGGTCGTGACCACGTTTCCGTGGGCGCAGGCCGGCGTGTACGGCAAACGGGGCACCAACCAGGCCCGAGAAGTGTTCCTCTCTGTCCCGTCGGATTCTTTGGACTACTGGGACAAGCGACTCGGCCAGCACGATATCGAAACCCAGATGACCGAGGTGTTCGGCGAACGACGCGTGAACTTCCGCCACCCCTCAGGACTCGAATACGTCCTGGTCGGCAACGACGCCGACCCCCGCGAGGGCTTTACCGGCAACGGAGTCTCCGCCGAGCATGCTGTCCACGGAATCCATGGCACCGGAGTGCACGTCTATGACCAGGACCGTATGGTCGAGTTCGCCCGCGATGTGTTCCAGGCCAAGGGAAACATCCAGGAAGAAGGAGACCGGGTCCGCTTCCAGGTCGGCGATGACAAGTTCGGCAACTACGTCGAATTGACAGGCAACCGCACCGATGAGCAGGGAACCTGGCACTACGGGGCCGGCACCTACCACCACTTTGCTTGGAATCTGGACACCCTGGAGAACCAGAACGCCATAAAGTTCGAAATTGAAGGGGCCGGTTACACCGACATCTCCGAACTGAAGAATCGCACCTACTTCAAGTCCCACTACGTCCGCACCCCCGGCGGGGCGCTGTTCGAACTCGCCGTGACTCATAACGAGGGTGGCTGGGACTGCGACGAGTCCCCCGAAGAGCTGGGCCAGGCGTTCATGCTCCCCCCGCAGTTCGAGGATCAGCGTCAGTCCATCATGGACCAGCTCGAACCCATTCAGGACTAAATCCGTCCGCTGCCACACCGGACTGAACAGCGGTGACGCGGAAATTGCCGGTACCCGTCCGCGTCACCGCTTCTGCCCTTGCCAGGGTCACGGAAGATTCAAAAGGAGCGCTCTTGAGTTCAACACCAAAACAGCAGCAGTCCCTGAGGGAATGGGGCACGCCTGCCCAGGATGCGGCTATGGCAATACTTTCTGTCCACGGCAGGGGTCAAAATCCCGAAATCATGCAGGACTTTGCCAGCTTCCTGAACGTCCCGGGCGCCCGGTTCTACGCACCCTCAGCCGAGGGGGCGACGTGGTATCCCGAACCGTTCCTCGAACCCCTGGAGCGGAACCAACCGCAGCTTGATCTCTCTTTGGCACTCATACCGCAATATCTCACCATCATCGCTTCGGCCGGGTTCACTCCCGAAAACACAGTGTTGTGGGGCTTCTCCCAAGGCGCCTGCCTCCTGTCCCACTTCCTCGCCACCCGCCATTACAGGTGCGGTGGAGCGGTGCTGTTCACAGGAGGGCATCTCGGGCCCGGGCCGCTCCCCGAGTACGCCGGCCGGCCCCTGACGGGCATGCCGGTTCTCATGCGCACCATCGCAGAGGACCCTTGGGTCCCCAGATGGCGCGTGCGGGAAACCGCCGCGACCCTCACCCGGCTGGGCGCCAACGTCGACCTCAAGGTCGCCCCCGGCACTGAACACATCATCACGGCGGAAGCGTTCGAGGCCGCCTCTGAGCTAATCAACACCCTGGCGCCGAAGAAGGGACGCTCCCCCCGATCCTTCGCGCCGGAGGTCACGGCGTCACCGGGGCCTAAAATCCATGAAGGAAGGTAAATTAATGCCACTCGAGTTCACCCACGAATCTCTTGGCCAGCGCGTACTGTTCGGATCAGGACGGGCTGCGGAAAACCTTGCCCAAGAGATTCATCGCATCGGCGGCCGCAAAGTGATGGTGATCGCTGCTGAATTCGAACAGCCGCTCGCCGAGATCCTCACCGTCGGCTTGGACATCACCCTGAACTACAGCGATGTTGTGGCGCATGTACCTCTTGAAAAGGCCGAAAAGGCCAGACAAGAGGCACAGGACTACGGGATCGACCTGATCGTCAGTATCGGCGGCGGATCAACAACCGGCCTCGCCAAAGCAATTGCACTGACTGCGGGCATACCGATCATAGCCATCCCGACCACATACGCCGGCTCCGAAGCGACCAACGTGTGGGGACTCACCGAAGCAGCGCGTAAAACAACCGGCGTTGACAACGCCGTCCTGCCACGGACGATTATTTACGATGCCGCCCTGACGATATCTCTTCCGGTGGAGTTGTCAATTGCTTCCGGACTCAACGGCATGGCCCACTGCATCGACTCCATGTGGGCGCCCAGGACCGATCCGATCAACCAGGCCCTCGCAGCGGAAGGCATCCGCGCACTGGCTGCCGGGTTGCCCGCCATCAAGGCAAACCCTGACAATCTCGAAGGTCGGGAACAGGCCCTCTACGGGGCGTATCTCGCCGCGGTTGCCTTCGCTTCGGCCGGGTCCGGGCTGCACCACAAAATCTGCCATGTCCTGGGCGGTACATACAACCTTCCCCACGCCCAGACGCATGCGGTTATCTTGCCCCGGGTCCTGGCCCTGAATGCACCCTCCGCGCCGGCGGCGATGCAGCGCATCGGTCAGGCCCTGGGCTCGACAGACCCCATTGGAGCACTCAACAGCCTGTACGAGCAGCTGGATGCCCCCCGGGCGTTGAAGGATTTCGGCTACGCGGAGAAATCCATCGAGGAATCCATTGGACTCATCTTGCCCTTTGTGCCAGCCTCAAATCCGAGACAGATAACAGCCGATCTCATGCGGGAACTGTTGGAGTCGGCATGGTCCGGGAAGTCGACCGCCGAATCCCACGCATCGTCCCGCTGACAGTGGAGGGGTGACAATGGGCTCTGTGGATGATGACACGCGTGGTGCGACCGGGATGCTGTGGTCAGTAAAGGGCAGCTTCCTGGACTACGTCGCTGCTCAACCTGACAGTGACATGACGCAACCACAAGCTACCTTCCTGGGAAGGCCCGCGTACTACTTCACCGTGGCGCCCCCGAACGGCCGGAGTGACGCACCCGAGGCAGGAAGCGTCTGCTTCCGTGGCTGTGCGCGATTCAAAGCTCATGACGGCGCCCTCCAGGCCACCGTCTCGAATCCTTCCATCAGTGCGGGGGAGGGCGAGGCTTCGCTCTTTATCGATGCTCCCGGAACAGCAACGGGCCGGATGGCACTGGCGCACCTCTCAGAGAAGGAAACAGGGACAGTGGACGGAGTTCCGGCAACTATATGGAACTCCGTCGTACTGACCATGGAAGGAACAGACCTGTTCGGCGGCTACTACAACCCGAGAACCCGGCTGGCCCCCCTGGCCGTTCTGCAGGATGATCGGCCCAAGCCGGCGGCCTAGGGCCAACGCACCGAACAATATGAATATCATGCCCGGCGAAGTGCCCGCGGCGAAGTTAGGAAAAGGAATGAACACAGTCATGGTCGACTCTCCGACACTGCCGGAAAACCGTAGTACGGTACTTCACCTCAAAGTCATCGGAAAGAAACCTGCCTCGTCATCGGTCACGGTGTTGGACCTTGCGCGAACTGACGGCGGGGATCTCCCTGTCTGGGAGCCGGGGGCTCACATCGACGTACTGCTCCCGGGGTCCCTGGTGCGTCACTACTCCTTGTGCGGAGAACCCCGTGACCGCACCAGATACCGCATCGGCGTGCTCCTAGATCCCAACAGCCGGGGCGGTTCAAAAGCCATCCACGAAACCGTCGCCCTCGGGGACGTGCTGGAGATCCGAGAACCCCGAAACAATTTCGCGCTCCAGCCCTCGCCCCGCTATCACTTCATCGCGGGCGGTATCGGAATCACCCCTCTGCTGCCTATGATCCGCCACGCGCAGAAAAATGGCGCAGACTGGCACCTGACATATCTGGGCAGGTCACTGACCACCATGGCATTCCTCGATGAAGTGAAGGACTTCGGTGATCGCGCCACCATCCTTCCCGAGGACGAGGTGGGGATGCAGGACATCACTGCCATCATCGGAAGCCCGGCCGAAGAACAACTGGTTTATGCCTGCGGCCCCGGCGGACTCCTGAACGCCATCGAATCCCACATGTCGTCCTGGCCGGCCGGAAGCCTCAAACTCGAAAGGTTCGTTCCCAAAGACGTGGCGATCCCCGCAAGTGGCGACCAGCCCTTCAAGGTCGACCTGACCGTGTCAAAGATTCAACTGACCGTCCCGGCCGACAAGTCGATTCTCGACGTCGTCGAGGCGGCCGGAGTCACCGCTCCCTATTCCTGCCGGGAAGGCACCTGCGGCACCTGCGAAACCCGCATCACCGCAGGACGCGCCGACCATCGCGATTCGCTGCTATCCAAGGAAGAACAGGAAGCGAACGAGTATGTCATGATATGCGTCTCACGGGCCGCCGGGACCACGCTGGGAATCGAACTTTAGAATGTTTCCCGGAAAGCGCCCTGCCAGCCATTTGTCAGATAGGCTGATAGTAACTGAAGGACAGGTTCATCATCTGGCGTGTGCCGGAAGTCAGGTCCCGCGGGCAGGAGGTAACGGCAGTGATTGAGAACTATACCGGCAGGCAGGTGACACGCCATGCCCCTATCCGGGAGCAGGTGGCCGCCATCTTGCGCGACGCCATTGTTAATATGGAGCTTCTTCCAGGCCAGCTGCTAATCGAACGAGAACTTTGCGACATGACGGCTGCCAGCCGCCCCTCCGTCAGGGAGGCACTGCGGCAGCTGGAGGCCGAGGGCCTGGTCGAGTCGCAGAACGGGCGGGGTACAGTCGTCGCCGTTGCCAGCCTGGAGCTTGCCCGGCACGTCTATGAAGTCAGAGCCGAACTTGAGGGCCTGGCTGCTCAGCGTTTCGTCGAACGGGCCAATGAAGAGCAGCTTGCCGAGCTGCGGGCCGCAGTGCTGGAAGTCAGCCGGGCAGCCGAAGAAGGCGACAACCCGTCCACCATTCTGGCGGCTAAGAACGCCGTATACGAGATCCTGTTCCGTGGCGCCGCCAACCCAATTCTGGACCAAATGCTTGGAACCCTCCAACGCCGGGTTACGCAGCTGAGATCATTGACACTGGCCCAGCCCGGCCGGTCGGAGAAAAGCGCTGCAGAGCTCCGCGCCATACTGTCAGCAGTCGAAGACCGTGATTCTGGCGCTGCGAGGGCCGCAGCGACCTTCCACGTCGAGCAGGCTGCAAAGATCGTACTGGGAGCCCTCAATCAGGGAAAGCCAGCCGAAGCCAGTTGGCTGCAGCCAGCTCGCGCATAGTCCTATGCCCCCGGGATCCAAAAAACACTGAGGCCCCCGGCGCCCCGGCTCGGCACGCTGGCCTTTCTCTACCCCAGGTGCACGTCCCGCCGGGTCCCGCTGCCTGTGCCTGACCTGAGCTGACCCAGGCACGAACCATCTTGCGCGGCTGATAGTACTGCCTCGCTAGATCGGCATCGGCACCAGGACTGGGAAGACCCGGGTGCCGCCGCCAATGCGACCGCCCCCGGGTGGAACCCGCTGGAATAGGTAGGTCAACAGCCATACAAACGAGCAGTGCCCGGCTCGGTCAGCTGCTGGGGCCATGAATGATGCAGAAGCTGTGGGTCGTATCTAGAGGGAGCAAAGGACTACGAATGCCGGTGATCCATCAGTGCCCTGGTGTGCTGTGTGCGAGCTCGTACATAGGTGGGCTGACTTCGGTGGTGGAGAGTGGACACGGAGGATGAGTAGCTGCATGGCCGCTGCTGAACCCGTTATGTCCCTGTCGGCGCCCACTGCAGGTGAGCCCACCGAACGGTTGGCTGGTCCCCGGTTCCACCGACGCGTCATCGTGGACCGCTTCGCGGGAAAGCTGTGACTGGCGCATCTGTCATGGCGCTGAATTTGGTGTTCGTTGCCACGGTCCTGCTGGGAGCACTGTTTGCGCTAGCGCAGTTCTTGTTTTTCATGGCTCTGATGGTTGTAGCGGTTGGCATCCGTGGTGTGGTCTTTTTGGCCGCTGCCGCGGTTGGACAGGTCCGGCACCGGCACGAGTGTCAGCACCCACTTGTCCCGCAGGACCAAACGCCGGCCGCACCGACGGGTTTATCGCAGCCTCCGGCCAGGCGCAGCACCGGAAGGGAGCCATCGGCCTGAGGCCGGTCCAGTGCCAGCACTCTCTTGCCCAAAAATGGCAGCCTTTCTCCATCCGAGGGCCACTGTCATGGCCTGTTCACGTGAGGCGTTGCCGAGCGTGGGATTGCTTCACTCCCTCTGTGATTTCGGTAGAGACCGTTTCTGCTTTCGTGGAACCATGAGGGCGGCCCCGTCACCGACGATGAGCGGCAGGAGGGAGATCGCCGGCATTCCTGGCTACTTGATCCCAACTGCCCGATTCGGTACGTGGAAGTCCGACCAGATCATGAGTGCCTTCAAACCGGCGCCCGCCCTCCGCAGCTCCCAGTGGGTGATTGTACTGCGTTTGTGTCACCAAGGCACTGTGGTGACGGGTTGTGGGAATGCGGTGTTGACTTAGGCGGAGTACTTTTCGAAGGAAGCCTTGGTGACCGCATTTCTTTCTGCGACCATGGGCCACCATTCCGGGTGTGTCAGAGCGAGGAAGTCATTGTTTCTTATGGCTCGGGTCACGATCCGTCCTGCCTCGCGGGGGTTGATCCACCGCAAGGAATCCGCCCCCTCTTCCGCGGTGAGGTCAACGTCCGCAAGCGCGCCGGTCTGGCCTTCTGGGCGGTGGCTCAAACTGTTTTTGATGTTGCTGCGGACCGGTCCGGGGGGCAGGACCGTGACTTTGACAGCGGAGCCTTGCTCCTCGAGTTCTTTGGAGAGCACCTCACTCAGGGCGGCAACTCCTGCCTTTGATGCCCCGTAGGCGCCTAAGCCGGAAAGGGGTGAAAAGATGGCCATTGAGGCCGTGTTGACGATATGGCCTCCATTAGGGTTGCCCAAGAGGTGGGGAAGGAAGGCATGAACTCCGTTGATCACCCCGAACAGATTCACATTGATGATCCAATGCCAGTCGTCCAGCGTCAGCGCAGAGATCGGGGCAGAGGGGCCGACGCCGGCGTTGTTAACGATTATGTCGACCTTTCCGTATTTTTCAACAGTTGCATCGGCCAAGGCTGATACCGCTGCGGCGTCAGTGACGTCCAGGGAGACTCCCCATGCACCGATTTCCGCAGCCACGGTCTCGACCGTGTCCTTGTTGATGTCGGCGATGACAACCTGGGCTCCTTCTTCAATCAGTTGCTCGGCGATGCCTCTGCCGATTCCTGACGCTCCACCGGTCACCACGGCCACTTTTCCTGTAATGTCCGTCATTTTCTGGTTCCTTCCTTGAAGATCATGATGCTGCTTCGGGTAGCCCTAGGTTCCATCCTCGGTGGAAAGCGTTCCTAACCCCCTGCTGGCGGGACTCGACCCGTTGCCACTGTTCGGGATGGCTGATGGCATACAGTTCATCCCTCCGAACGGCGTGGCATGCCACACGGGCTACGTCCCTTGGGTCATGCCAGGCGGTACTGGAGTCGGGGG
The DNA here is from genome assembly GCF_046097905.1 of Pseudarthrobacter sp. NKDBFgelt. Taxonomy (NCBI): domain Bacteria; kingdom Bacillati; phylum Actinomycetota; class Actinomycetes; order Micrococcales; family Micrococcaceae; genus Pseudarthrobacter; species Pseudarthrobacter sp. NKDBFgelt. Next base: position 63,510 of record NZ_JBJURL010000001.1, read on the forward strand.
CTTGCGACAGCTCGACGTCTTGGAGCGCTCCTGTATTGGCTGGCCGGTTTCGAAGGCTCTGCCCGATTCGCGTTCGAACCCCTCCCGGGATGAGTAGAGTGGCTTTGACCTGCGAGCCCTCGGCCTGGAGCTCGGCGGCGAGGACTTCCGTCAGGGCACTCACCCCGCATTTGGTTACCGCATATGCGCCCAGTCCGGGGACCGGATCCAATGCGGACATGGAAGAGGTGTTGATTATGTGGCCGCCAGCGGTGTTGGCCTTGAGGAGTGGAAGAAAGACGTGCACCCCATGGATGACCCCGTACAAGTTGACGTCGATCATCCATTTCCAGTCTGCCATGGTCAGATCCGCTATGTTGCCGAACGGTCCTATTCCGGCATTGTTGAACACAAGGTCTACTTTGCCGTGGGTGCGCAGCACTGCGGAGGCAAGATTTCGCATGCTTGCTTCACTGCTCACATCAACCTGGACGAACGGTACACCGAGTTCGGCGCCTGCTTCAGTCAAGGCCAGGGCCTCGATGTCTGCGAGGACGACGCTCGCCCCCTGGCTGATAAGTTCTTCCGCGATACCGCGCCCAATTCCCGACGCTGCGCCTGTTACGACGGCGACCTTTCCCTCAATCGCCGTCATGACGTTTCCCTGAACGTGTGCGGACTCGGGCCCACAGGCAAGTCTGATTCACTTCTTCTCGGCGCGTTTTTCAATGAACCTGGCAATCTCCGTGTGATCTGCATTCGCGGGCAGACTATGCCCAGCCTCATTCCAGAGATTGACCACTTCCTCTCCCAGACTGGTTGGCATGCCCAATTCAGACGCGAGGCCGGTGGCAATCCTTGCGTCCTTCAGCATGAGGCGGGCCTCAAATCCTGAGTCAAAAGTGCCCGGCAGTATGAATCGTGGCCACTTCTGCTCGCTCGATCCGCTCCGGCCACTGGAGGAGTTCAGGACAGCCAGCATCGTCTGGGCAGGGACGCCGAGCCGTTCCGCAATCACGACAGCTTCACTGGTCAGCCATAGGTGGGCTGCAGAAAGAAGATTATTGAGGGCCTTGACTCCGTGTCCGGCGCCAACGGGGCCAACATGAGTTACGTCGCCCAAGCATTCCAGGAGTGCTCGAACACTCTCGACTATGTGTGCCTCCCCGCCTGCCATGATGGTCAGCGTTCCGGCTTCGGCCCCGCGGACACCGCCTGAGACCGGCGCGTCGATGAATCTGATCCCGGATTCCCCAAGAGAGAGCGCCAGTCGCTGGGAACTGGTCGGTTCAGATGAACTCATGTCGATCACGGTCGAATCAGGGGCGAGGGATCCCGCGTCACACAGTTCCCCGATGACAGCCTCCACGATGGCTGAGTTAGGCAGCATCAGAACACAAAAGGATGCTTGAGACGCGGCGTCCGCCGCTGTCTGGTGAATTTGGCCTCCGGCACTGGCGAACTTTGCCCGCGCTTCCGGGTTTACATCGAATCCATGAACCGAATAGCCGGCCGCGATCCAGCGCGAGGCCATGGGGGTTCCCATGTTGCCGAGTCCGATTAGGGCGACGCTGGTCTTGTTTTCAGTCATTGACGTTCAATTCCTGAAAAACGGATTCGGCAATACGGAATGACTCAAGGGCTGCAGGAACGCCAACGTAGATCGCAGTCTGCAGGAAGACTTCCTGGATTTCCTCCCGGGAGACACCGTTATTTAGAGCACCCCGGACGTGCACTCCGAGTTCATGGGAGCGGTTGAGCGCGGTAAGCATGGCCAGGTTGATCAGACTGCGGGAGTGTAGCGGCAGACCTTCACGCGTCCAGATGGTACCCCAGCAGTACTCGGTAACCAGTTCCTGGATGGGACGGCCAAAGTCGGTGGTGTTGTCGAGTGAACGCTCGACATGGGCATCGCCGAGTACCTTTTTCCTTACGGCCAGGCCGGCTTCGAACGTTTCCTCGTGCGTGGCGGGTTTAGTCATTTTTCTTTCTCGCTTCCTTTGTTGCATGTTGGATGGGTTCGCTGGATGCGCCTATGGAGACGGCATGTTCTTCCAGACCCGCTGTACGGGGAAAACGACTCATCACCTCTGGCTCATGGCCGGCGACCATGATGGTGGCGGTCCCGTCAGCCAGAAGATCGTTGATGAGCTGGTAGGTGGCACCGGCTTCTTCGAGGTCACACATGTGTTTGAAGGGCATTGTCCTGCGTAGCTCTTCGTCGAAGTGCACAGCGTCTGATGTGAGCAGCAGGGGGCCTTCTGCTGTTTGAACCAAAACCATGATCTGTCCGGGGGTATGTCCTGATCCCATCAGCGCCCATACACCTGGCGCTATCTGTTCGGTTTTCTCCAAAAGGCGGAGCCGGTTCTCGTCGCGGACGGTGGAGAGGGCATCCAGATCTCGGTCATCTACCAGCGGATCGGTCCGGCGGCCGCCGGGCTGTCGCCCAAGCCAATAGTCAAATTCGGCTAGAGCCATCAGGACGTTTGCACGGTTAAAGTAGTCCAGATTGCCAATATGGTCATAGTGGGCGTGGGTGATTATGAGCGAGCATTCCGTGTCCCGGAAAATACCGAGCCGGGGGAGTGCCTCTCGGGGGTCGATGTGCAGGGTCCTGCCACGCGAGACTGCGCCTTCGACCGAGAATCCAGTGTCCACAACGACGGTGCGGTGCTGGTTGCGGAGGACCCAGAAGTAGTAGTCGAGCCTGAACTCGCCATCCGCTTCGTCGTACTGTTCATAGTCCAGGAACATCTCTGCGCGGGTGGTCAGCAGCTCGCCGCATCGGACGACCACAACTTCATATTCGCCATCGTCGTTGCTGTGGCTGATCGCTTGTTCGTGCACCATCCTCGTCACCTCCCAGGTTCGCTCGTGCTTCAAGGCCGCGGCTTTCTCACACCTCTCACGAGGCCAGAAGTCCGCCTTCGACGGCGAGCAGATGCCCATTGACGTAGCCTGCGTCCTTCGAAGCCAGGAAAGACACCGCGGCCGCGATGTCCTCGGCGTCGCCTAGCCGCCCCAGTGGGTTGGACTTACGGCGCAGCTCGTAACCATCCTCATCAACCACCGACCTGGCACCCTCCGTTGGAACGGCGCCCGGGATAATTCCGTTGACCCTCACCCCTTGCCTGCCCAGTTCCCCTGACGCCTGTCTCGTAAACGACGACACTGCCCCTTTAACCGCCGAATACACGGCGCTGCCCGGGACTCCACGGACTGAGGCCGGCGAGGACATATTGATAACAGTCCCGGTACCATCTTTGGGCATATGAGGGAATGCGGCCTGGGTGGTCCAGATCAGCGCCTTGAAGCCAACATCGACCATCCTGTCGACTGAATCCTCCGTGATCTCAAGAATCGGGTCATAACGGATCCACATGGCGTTGTTGACCAACACATCGATCCGGCCCAATCCGTCAGCGATTTCATTGAATATTCCGCGGACAGCATCCCGATCGGTAACGTCCAATGCGACAGCCGCTGCGCTGCCCCCGCTCGCCACGATCGCCTCAGCGACGCTCTGGGCGTTGGCATGGTCAAGGTCGGCGACCATAACATACAGGCCGTCCTGCGCCAGCCTGGCGCAGATTGCCGCGCCGATCCCGCGCCCGCCGCCCGTAACGACTGCGACCCGCTTCTGTGACTTCTGTTCCTGCACAGCGTCTCCTTTGACGATCGATAAGTTGAGAACAGCATACTGCTTGTAGCTATCCGACAGCTACAGAGGAACTATAGACATAGCAAAAATTCGTTATGTAAGCTGTCTGAAAGCACAACTCAAGGGCCGACGCTGCCATGTCCTCTTGGGATGCCCACAACAAGAGAGCAGGGAAGCCAGATGACACAGAGCCTTTCGGAACTGCCGTGGATTGCCGCGGACACCACCGATCTCTATGAGCTACAGCAGGCACGCGAGCAGAATTGGGTGGCCCAGAGCAGCCGCGGCCTTGAGGTCCTGACCTACGAACAGGGCTTCGAGGTACTGGAACACCCCGAGCTCGAGAAGGGTCCTTCCTTTCGCCGGCGACTGGACGACGTGGGCATAGTGGATGGTGAGATCCGCGATCTGTGGAACCTGATGCTCGTTAACAACGAAGGCGCGTACCGCAAAAAGCTCCGGGTACCCCTCGCGAGCCTTTTCCGGCCCGCCCAGGTTGCGAAGCTGCGGGTGCACGTGCGGACGATAGTTAATGAAATCCTCGACGAGATTGGCGACCCTGGATCGGTCGATCTCATGCAAGAACTGTGCTGGCGGGTTCCACCGATGATGTACTGCCACCTGGTGTCGGCGCCCGTTGAGCTGGCACCGACCGTCGCGAGGCTCTCGGACAGCATTCTTGCTCCGATCCTGACAGCCGACCCAACCCGCCGCCAGGAGTCGGTGGACGCGTTCCTGGAGGGGTGGGAGTTCGTCCGTGACCACATCGAGGCGCGCCGGCAGAATATCGGCAATGACTTCACTTCCGTAATGATCAAACAACAGATTGAGGGTTTGCTGACCGAGGATCAGCTCATGGCAGAAGGCATGAGTATCCTTCAGGCCAGCGTGGACAACACCGTCCATCAGATGGGGAACACCTTCGGGACGCTTCTGCAGGAGCCCTCGCGATGGCAGCAGCTGCTGGACAACCCGGACGCCTCCACACCCATCATCGAAGAAGTGATCAGGTTGCGTCCTCGCTTTGGCACGATCTTTAGGTACGCGCCTCATGAGATCACCGTGGATGATCAGGTCATCCCAGCCGACTCCTTTGTGTATGTCTCCGTGCGTTCGGCCCAACGCGATGCCCGGGTGTTCAGCGATCCCAACACATACAACATCGACCGGCCGGCCAAACGCCCGCTCATGTTCGGCGCTGGCCCGTACAACTGTTTAGGACAGAATCTGGCCCGGATGGAAATTGAGGAAGCGCTGAAGGCCGTCGCCGAGCGCTTCCCCAAGATTCGCCTCACTGAAGAGTGGACGTGCCACGACACCAATGCCGTTACCGAGACGGCGAATCTGAAGGTCAGCCTGGTCTGACTCTGAAACCCCTAGCCCGGCTCCCGGGAGCAGAACTGTGAACCTCCCGGAGGCCGGGCACGCCAACTTGCCTGGCCGAGAAAAAAGACCTTGGCGCTGTACTGAAGTCTTCCTTCTAGGCCAGCGGCATTTTCTTGTTCCTTCCGGTCCCGTCTCTGTTCGTGCAGGCCGGATGAAAACTCTCGGCCAGGATTTCCTCGGGCGGCCCTTTTAGCGGCTGGCTCAACTTTGAGTCAGCTGAGTGACCTTCGAGTGGCTTTATCCGTGATGGTCAGGAACAGTCAGCTGTTTGGAGGCCAAGTATGACCACCTAAAGGTGGCTTTTCTTTTTAGCCTGGAGAGACGGTTTGGACCATCACTGACATTTGTTCCGAATGCGCTATCGCTCAGCCGAAAGAACCCGGCCAAGGTGTGCGGCCCACAAGGGCAGAAACCTTCTGCAGGGGACTGAAAGTTCGTAGGTGCACGGGTGAGGGTCGTGGACAGCGCCCGCCACAGTTCACCCTGCAGCTGTTACCCCATCCCAAGCCTTCCCCCTCAGGGGTGGGTTCTGGCAGTAAAGCGCCGGCACGGACGTTACAAATCGTTGGTTCCGAAGTATGCGTCCTTGACCACCGTTGAGGATTCCAACTCGTCTCTGGTCCCTACGAATGCGACCCGACCGCGTTCAATGACGCACCCTCGAGTAAGGAGGGGGAACGCCTCGATAGCGTTCTGCTCCACCAGGATCATGGTCAGGTTCCCCTGCTGGTGGAGTTCAGCCAGCAAGTCGAAGATGCGCTGGACTACGACAGGGGCGAGCCCGAGTGAGGGTTCGTCAAGAAGCAACAGGCGCGGTTCGGACATGAGGGCCCGGCCGAAAGCCACCATCTGTTGCTGTCCGCCGCTCATACTGCCGGTGGGCTGGTTCAGGCGGGTTGCCAGTTCGGGGAACGTCTCCAATATCCGTGCAAGGTTACGTTGCTGCCAGGAATCGCCGCGTTTGTAGGCCCCCATTAGCAGGCTGTCCAGCACCGTGAGGCTCGAGAACATACGCCGGCCCTCCGGAACGACCGCAATTCCCAGACCCGTACGCGCGTGAGCGGGTTCGGTAAGCAGGTCCTTGCCCAGATAGGTGATCCGTCCGGTCACCGTCGGCGGATGTAAGCCGGCTATTGCCCGGATGATGGTGGATTTTCCGGCGCCGTTGGCCCCGAGAATCCCGAAGAAGTCACCCTCTTCAATGTTGAACGTAACCTCATCGAGAACGGAGCTGTCTCCGTATGAGGCGGAAAGATTTTCAATTTTGAGCATTTTCAGTTCCGATCTGTATTCGCGCGCCCCAGCCAGGCAGCGGCCACGTCGTCCCGGCTCAGGACATCTGAGGGCTGGCCCTCGGCGATGAGCTGTCCGTGGTGAAGAACGACCAGCCGGTCGCACAGGCTGCGTACGACGTGGAGTACATGTTCCACGAGCATTACAGACACGCCTTGGCCCGGAAGATCCCTAATGGACTCAATCAGGGCATTTGTCTCATCGATTGTGAGGCCGTTCATCATCTCATCAAGCAGGAGCAGCTTGGGCTGGGAGGCCAGTGCGCGGGCTATTTCGACGCGTTTGCGTCCCGCCAAGGCCAGAGTTGATACCGAAGCGTTGCGCTCGTCCGAGAAGCCGCTGAGATCCAGCGCGTCCTGCGCTATCCGGCGGGCCTGCGCAGGAGATCTCTCATGGGCGCTGGCTGCGACCATGACATTCTCTTCGGCCGTCATCGAACTGAATAACCGTACTTTCTGAAAGGTCCGGGCGACGCCCAGGCGGGACATCTCATGAGCCCGCCGGCCGCCGACTGACTGCCCGTTGAGCCGGATCGTTCCTTGCTTTAACGGAACGGCTCCGGCGATCGCGCCGAACATTGTGCTTTTGCCCGCACCGTTAGGTCCGACGAGGCCGACGATGTCCCCTTCGTCTACAGAAAAGGACACATCATTGACGGCAAGAACGCCGCCGAACGCCACCGTGGCGCCCTGTACATCAAGAAGCCTTTTTGAGGGCATTTGCCCGCGGACCCGAGATTCGTTCACGACCGGCTCCCTACAGGATCATCATTTTTGTTGGCTGTGATTTCTTCAGGTGAAGTTGGGGGTCGGTTACCCCGGGGCGGACGGAGCAGCTGCCAGATCCAAAAGCCCAGGCGTTTGAACAGGTGGATGAGCCCTCGCGGTTCAATCAGCATTACAGCCACGACGATGGCCGCGTAGACCATCCCCGAAAGGCCGGCAGGACCGGATGCAAAAGTGGAGGATAAGATCTGCTGCACCGGAATCAGCACTGCTGCGCCGATCACGGGCCCAAGAACAGTACCTCGGCCGCCTGTCAGCGCGACCAGTCCTATCATGAAGGCGGTACCCGCCCCGAACGCTGTCAAAGGGTCGATGAAACGAAGGTACTGGAGCATCAGGCTCCCGGCGACGCTCGTGATCGCGGCGCTGATCATCAGACCGAAGAGCCTCGTCCGGGTCACGTTGACCCCGGCAGCCCGAGCGGCGTCAGGATCGTCTCGGGAAGCCCGCAGAAACAGTCCCAGCCGGCTCCGGGCGACCAAGCTGACCACCAAGGTTGCCGCCGCCAAAAAAACGACCAAAACAAAAAACAGGGTTAGCCGGGAATCAAACTGGAACATACCAGGGGAATTCCTCAGGAACGGTATCGAAATGCCCTGGTCTCCTCCGGTGAACTCACGGTTGTGTGTGGTCAGATCGGCGAACAGTAACGCCAACACAAAGGTGGCGAGGGTGAAATAGACACCTTTGAGACGCAGGGCGGGAAAGGTCAGAATTGCGCCGGCAGCTGCGGCCACGGCCGCCCCGACAATCATGCCCACCCACGGGCTGATGCCGAAGTGAACGTTCAGCATCGCGGTGCTGTATGCCCCGATTCCGAAGAAAACGGAATGGCCGAAGGAGAGGAGACCACCATAGCCGCCGATGACATTCCACCCCTGACCGGCGACCGCCCAAATTATCGCAGCGATCGCCACTACCAGAACGTACTCCTGTTGTATCAGCCAGTACGGAAGGGAGATACCAACCACAAGTACGCCCAGTGAGGGAAGTGCGGTCTTCCCTGCAGTTCGAAGAAAACTCATACCACCACACGCTTTCCGAAGAGCCCATTGGGCCGCAGTAGCAGCACAACAAGGAAGAGGATCCAGATTGCCTGGTTCTGGACGTCCAGCGCGATGTACGTGCCGGTAGCCTGTTGAACAATGCCAACGCCGATACCGGCAATGAAGGCACCCTTGATGCTTCCAAGACCGCCCAACACGATGACGACAAAGGCCAGGGCTAGATAGTTGAACCCGCTGGTGGGGTTTATGGTCTGATAGGTGGCCAGAAGCCCGCCGGCCAGCCCCGCCAGGCCAATACCAATTCCCATGCTGACGGACAAGGATCGCGCACGATTCACTCCCACCATCACGGCAGCCTCGCCGTCGTCCACGATTGCCCGAAGTCCTCGCCCGAATTCAGTCTTATTCACGACAAAAGAAAGTATGCCGAAGGACGCAAGTGCCACCAGAAACGCTACGGACTGCGCTTTGGACACAGAGACGTTGAAAACGGACCACGTCCCGTCCAGCAGCGTGGATATGCTCCGGTCCGTTGACGTGAAGAGGGCCAGCAGGACGGACTGGATGAAGATACCGACAGCGGCTGTGATGACGATCTGCGGTAGATGGGCCTCATCCTCGGTCGCCGCATTGGTATGTGAGCGACGCAGCAGCAGGGTATAGACGAGAACCCCTAGCAGGCCCACGACAAGAGAGACTACGGGTATCAACAAGAGCCCCCACGACCCGAGCGCGGTAATGGAAACCAACGACAGGAACATGCCTATAGTGATGAAGTCGGCGTGCGCGAAGTTGGCGATCTTCGAGATTCCGAAACTCAGCGACAGGCCGCTGCTGATCACGCCATAGAGCCCGCCGACGAGTATTCCCGACACCAGTACCTGGATAAGGGTTTGCATAGATTTATCTTCTTCCTTCAATGCAAGAACAGCCGCGACAGGCAGCTGGACCCGGGACGTCCTAACCGAGCGAGAGCTTCGAGGAAGCGTAATTTTCAGGCCATACTGTCTTCGGAAGCCTGTCCTGCCATTGAGTCAGAAGGGGCACAGCGTGAGGATTCGTCCCATCCTTGCTGAAGGAAACCTGGCCGCCGGGCATCGCTGCGGCGGGTCCTTTGGTGACATTCAAGGAGCGAAGTGCTTCGGTGATCTTCTCTGGATCACACGACTTGGATGTCTCCAGCGCTTCGGCGACGAGGTGAACGTTGACCCACGACTCGCCTGCCTCCATGGGCATGAACGCTTCCGAGTAGGTTTCCCGATACGACTTCGTCGCCGCTTCAACCCCGTCAAGAGGCAGGTCGTCGTTCCAGGCTGTCACCGCGATGAGACCGTTGACAGTATCCCCGAGGTTCTTCGCGAAACTCGGAGCGACGAAGGCCCCGCCGAAGCCCATGATGGGGGCCGTGACGCCTCTTTCGCGGAGGCCCTTCACGATCAGTACGGCATCCGCCGGACTGCCGCTGGTCAAAATCAGGTCAGGGTTCTGGGCCGCGACCCGATTCACGATCGGGGAGGCGTCGGAAAGGCCGGCCTGATAGAAGTCAGGTTCCCCAGCCGCTGCTCCTGCGTCGGCGAAAGCTTTGACGGCAGCCGTAATCTGTCCGACGTTGGCTGTGTCATTTGGCCCCACGCCGACAACCTTTGTGAATTTGACGCCGATGGAGTTTGCGGCTGCGGTAAGGTAAGCGCTGCTGGCACCGCCCATCTGCGATGACTTGGGCGGCGGTTGGAAGTAGTACTGGTAGTCCCTCGCTGAAAGCTGATCGGACCACGACTGGGTGACCAGCGGGACACGGGCTCCTTCTGCCACCGTTGAAGCGGAATTCGTTTGTGGGCTGCCCCATGAGCCCACCAGTGCGATGGCGCCCCCATCGATGAGTTTGGTCGCAGCGCTGCTGGCTTGGGCAGGGTCAGCGCTGCCGGTGTCGCCCTTCGCCAGCTTGATCTTGGTCCCCCCCAAAGCCTTGATGCCGCCGGCATCGTTGATTTCCTTTGCTGCGATGTCCATGCCTTGGTATGCGTTGTTTCCGAACTCAGTGAATGGACCTGAGAAAGGATAGGGCGCTCCGATGGTTACGCTGTCCCCGCACGACGCAGCGGCGTCTGCGGAGGTAGTTCCACTTTGTGAGGCAAGACCTCCGCAGCCGCTCAAAACTAAGGCGCTCGCCCCGGCTACAGCAGCGGTCCGGGTTGCGCGTGACAGCCTGGAAGGCATCGACGTCATTGGGATTCCTCTCGAAGGTGAGGGCGTAACTGAGTTGTGACCTCGGGACATCCGCGTCCGTCAGGGTTCGCGCCCTCGCAAGTTTGTTTTCGAAGCGTAAGCCAAGAATGGCTGTCATACAATAGCCTTGCTTACAACATACAATAAAACACTGCGGGCCTCCGCCCCCGGCGACGTCCCGTAGGCCAGCAACCCGATGAAGAGTAGGAATTTGGCAACCATGGCTAAAGTGAAGACTCTCCCGCCCCGGCTGGACGCCATTCATCTGAAGGGGCTGGAGGAGAGTGATCCGGGGTCCCTCCGTGCCCATGAGCGCATCGACGGCGAACAGTTCATCGACGCCGATCTCACCGCTCTCGATTTGACCGGCAGCTTCTTCAGTGGATGCGAATTCCTCAATTGCACGGCGCACGCGACGGATTTCCGGACCGCTTCCTTCATCGAAACACGGTTTCATCGACTCAATGCCCCCGTCCTGCAGGCCCCACGGGCCCGCTTCCGGGCCGTCATCCTGGAGAACTCACGAATCGGTTCCGGCGAGCTCTACGAATCCCGGCTCGAATCGGTCCATTTCATCAACTGCAAAATCGGATACATCAACCTCCGGGCAGCGAAACTTACCGATGTGTTATTTACCAACTGCGATATCGATGAGCTCGATCTGGCAGCGGCCGAAGCCAGTCGTGTCGCCTTCTCCCATTCCAAGACCCGATCCCTGACGCTCGGCCGAGCTTCCCTGACTCACGTTGACCTGAGGGATCTGGAAATCGGCGAAGTCGCCGGCCTGGACGGACTCCGAGGCGCGACACTCAGCCCACTTCAGTCCATCGAACTGGCCCCGGCCATGGCTGCGGAGCTGGGCCTGAAGATCGAGTCCTGACCCAGTCACCTTTCCTCCGTAGTTTCCGGTTACTTCGACAACAGCCCACGGTGTCGCCAGCCAGTCGCAGCGGATGGTCCTTAAGCGGGTCTGCCGCCGGCCTTGGGGCATCCTCTCTTAAGCCTCGGATATCGATGCGCGGCATGCTTCAACACTCTTGACGACGTAGCTACCTGACAATATGCTGGCTAGCTAGTTGCCAATTTGCCAAAGATAGTTGTTATGAATCAGTTGCCGCGAGTGGCTGCTGCGAGAAGACGGCATTTCAGTATTTTCAACCGCCCGTGGCACGGGCCGCCATCCGGTCTGAGCCGGGGCACACAGACGTTGATTGACAAAGGAGTCACCCATGAATAACGCAATGACAATCCGCCCCACTCTCACCGAGGAGATACTCGGAGAATTCGTCGCTCTTCTCGGACCGGACGGAGTGATCACCGAACCTTCAGCCGTTGACGAATACAAAGACCCCTACTACATTCCTGACGATGACACATTTACGGCGTCCGCTGTTGTAGTACCGGACAATACCGAACAAGTCCAAGGCATCCTGCGGATTGCCACCCAGTACGGCATCCCTGTATGGCCTCATTCCCAAGGCCGTAACTATGGTTATGGCGGTCCTTCACCGCGCGTCCGAGGATCGATCCAGATCAGCTTCCGAAAGATGAACCGAGTCCTTGAAATCAACGAGGAACTTGCCTACGCAGTGGTAGAGCCGGGCGTCCGCTGGTTTGATCTATATGACGCCATTGAGGCCGGGGGATACGCTCTCCAGGTTTCAGTACCCGACTTAGGATGGGGGAGCGTTATTGGAAACTCCCTCGACAATGGCATGACCTACATGCCCTACGGTGCAGACTTCCAGATACTCAATGGGTTGGAGGTCGTCCTTGCCGACGGGACACTGCTCCGCACCGGGATGGGTGCCATTCCGGAGAACAAAGCATGGCACCTTTACAAGCGGGGATTGGGACCAGCGCTTGACCCCTTGTTTACCCAGTCCAACCTCGGGATCGTAGTGCGAGCCGGTGTCTGGCTAAAGCGCAAGCCCGAGGGCTACAGTTCGCTGTTCCTGACCCTTAAGACTGACAAGGATTTGGAAGCCGGGATCGATGCGATTCGCGAATTGCGTCTGGAAGGCATCCTTGAGGGCGTTCCAAGTATGTATACGACCCTGAGTGCCGCGCCGCAGTTGATGGACACGGACATTCAAGGTCCTGCACTTCTGAGCGAGGAGCAAATACAGGCAATTGCCGACGAAACTGGAGTTGGCCGGTGGGGTACACGTGCAGCGTTGTGGGGACCGCGGAAGATTGTTGAATACAAACTCGAGCGGATCAAAGAGGTCTGGGGGGCCATCCCGGGGGCGAAAGTCAATCATTCTCCGATTTACAGCCCGGAACAGTACAAGGATTTTACCAATTCAGCCGAGCAGATCCAGGCCGGCATTCCCACACTTCAGCTGATCGAAGCTACCCCGCCGAACATGGGACACATCGGTTTCTCTCCTATCGTCCCTATGGTCGGCACGGAAGTCCGGTACGTCGTCGACCAGATGCGTAAGCGTATCGAAGAGGCCGGACTGAATTTCCTCGGCGGAGTGATGTCGTTCAATGAACGATCCTGCTGCATCGTAGGAGGAATCCCCTTCGATGTGACAAACAAGGAGGAAGCCGAGCGCGCGTTCGGCGCCGTTCGCCGTCTGGTCAAGGAAATCGGTGAGTTGGGTTACGGGGAATACAGGGCCCACATCGACTACATGGACGAAGCCCAGGCAATCTACTCCTTCAACGACAACGCCTACCGACGGTTCGTGGAAAAGATCAAGAATGCCGTCGACCCCAATGGCATCATCATGCCAGGACGCCACGGGATCTGGCCGAGCAGCCACTACGCACAACCCGAGGACCAAGGTGGAGCGCGCACACCCTCGCCCAACTGACCTCGCGCATGACCGCAGAGTTCCTGCGGCGCGGACTCCGCAAATGCCTTACCGCATTTGAGGGGCCAAGAGCCCGCTGTGGCGACGGAAAATCCAATACATCTATGGCCGCTCACCGACGCTATCGGGTCGGCACCTCTCCACCACACTCGAAGGAGCATAATGCGTGAACTTGCCAACCAATGCGCGCTAATTACAGGAGCCGGATCGGGAATGGGCCGGGTGGCCGCGCAGGCACTGGCCGCGGAAGGAGCCACCGTGGCGGTGCTCGACATTTCCGATGTCGGCGGCCGTGAGACGGTACAACTGATCGAATCAGCAGGAGGATCGGCCACGTTCTACCGCTTGGACGTGGCCGATCCTGACGCCGTCGCTGAGGTCATCCCTCGGGTTGCCCGGGACCTTGGCGGCCTGCACGTCGCTGTCAATAACGCAGGCGTCGAGGGAGCGCACGTCAAGCTTGCAGATATCCCGGTGGATGACTACCAACGCGTCATGAACATCGACCTTGCTGGCGTCTTCTACTGTTTGAAAGCCGAAATTCCGCTGATGCTTGAACATGGGGGCAGCATCATCAACACAGCTTCTGCGTCAGGACTTATCGGCGGCTACAACCTCGCAGCTTACACAGCGGCCAAGCACGGCGTCATAGGTCTGACCAAGGCGGCCGCCATGGACTATGGCACCACCGATCTTCGGATCAATGCGCTCTGCCCGGGTCTGATTGACACGCCTTTCTTAGCTGAGCTCTCAGAGAACCAGTTGGCACACCTGCTATCGGGCACGCCAATGGGCCGCGTGGGCGAACCCTCCGAGATAGCCGATGCAATCGTGTGGCTGGCCTCGAAGCGCTCTTCATTCGTCCTCGGACATGCCCTATGCGTAGACGGTGGAGCCACACTGGGCGGTAACACCACAAACCTGGCAAACATCGATTGAAGGACACTTAAACTTTCGTTGTTCCTCGTCGCTGAGTCTCGGAGTTCTAACTGCAACTCCGCGCCTTGAACGCGCGAAGCGACCCCGGGCGCGTGCCGCGAAAAACCCCGTTCGGGCGTTATCCAGCAGCATGAGATAGCAGTCTGGTTTCCTTGGTCAATGTCGGGAAACGCTTTCGACTTTCTTCAGTGGCGGCCTAAACAAGACCGCAACCAACTTGCTGCAACTGGATGACACCTCAGGCCGGGCAACTTGAGGACCTCTGCTCCGGCCACGAAGGGCCCTTTCCATCCTCACAGGTTGACGTCGGCAACCCAATGCATGCATGCGAAGGACCCGACGCCACTTCATTACCGACCCAAATCAGGGAAGAACACATCATGGCAACGAATGTCGATATCGAAACCCTCACGGCCGAAGTGCTGCAAAGCTTCTCGAAGACGACGGATCAGCGACTAAAGCAGATCCTCGAAAGCCTGGTGACGCACCTTCATGACTTCGTGCAGGACGTCGCTCCCTCCATCGAGGAGTGGGAGCAAGCAATCGACTTCCTGACCAGGACCGGTATGGCATGCACCGACGTAAGACAAGAATTCATCCTCCTCTCAGATGTCCTTGGAGTATCCATGCTCGTCGAGACGATCAACGGCCATGACACTCCCGAAGCCACCGAATCAACGGTTCTGGGGCCTTTCCACATGGTCGAATCGCCCGTCCGGGCACTCGGCGACGATGTCTCGCCCGAAAGCGAAGGGCCGCGGTGCGTTGTCAGCGGGCGTATCGTCTCGGTTGACGGCACCCCTATCGGGAATGCAGTAATCGACATCTGGCAGGCCAACGCGAACGGCTTCTACGACGTTCAACAGCCTGGAGTCCAGAGCGTCGGAAACGGCCGCGCTCTGCTCCGACCTGAACCGGATGGTCACTTCAACTTTCGCACCGTAATCCCCACCTACTACCCCATCCCTACCGACGGTCCGGTCGGGGAACTGCTCCACGCGACCCACAGGCACCCATACCGTCCCGCCCACATCCATTTCCTTGTCACCGCGCCGGGATACAAGGAGCTGACCACCCACATCTTCGTAGGCGGCAGCGAATACCTCGAATCCGATGCGGTATTCGCGGTCAAAGACTCCTTAATTAAGGACTTCGCAGATATCTCGAACCTAGAAGACGCCGTACGGTTCGAGGTTCAAAGCCCGTTCCGGCACGGGCGTTTCGATATCGTCCTGCACCCAGAGTCCTAGGGGAATCTCGGTGCCCGCTTCCATTCTTTTTCGAGGCACTGCCGATGCGGGTTCGTCTCGGGTTCCGGAGCCCTTGAAGCCGAAAGGAACCATCGTGATTAGCAACCCCAAGCCGGAGGCCGCCCGGGCCCCGGTCGCCCGCCCCCTGGACGGGATCGTCATCGCCGACTTTTCCCGTGTCCTGGCCGGCCCCTACGCCACCATGCTGCTGGCCGATATGGGTGCCGAAGTCATCAAAGTCGAAAGCCCGGGTGGGGATGACACGCGCTCGTGGTTGCCCCCGGTGCGCCCTGACGGTGTCTCGACGTACTACTCGGCCATCAACCGCAACAAAAAGTCCGTGGTACTGAACCTGAAGGACGAGGACGACCTCGCTGCCGCCAAAGAGCTCGCCGCCCGCGCCGATGTCATGATCGAAAACTTCAAGCCCGGGGGACTGAAACGGTTCGGGCTGGACTACAGCTCGGTGCGAGAACGCAACGAGGCGGTCATCTACTGCTCCATCAGCGGATTCGGCACCGCCGAAGGCGCCGCGCTGCCCGGGTATGATCTCATCGTTCAGGCCATGTCCGGGCTGATGAGCCTCACCGGAGACCCCAATGGTGAACCCTACCGAGCCGGCATCAGCGTCTTCGACGTCATGGCCGGGCTGCACTCGACCATCGGCATCCTCGCCGCCCTGCACCACCGCGACCGCACCGGCGAAGGGCAGAACATTGAAACGAGCCTCATGGCATCGGCCATGAGCGGGCTCGTCAACCAGACCTCCGCCTATGTTGCCGGAAACGTCACACCCTTCAGGATGGGCAACGCCCACCCGAGCCTGTTCCCCTATGAAGCCTTGCCGACCAAGGACGATGACCTGATCATCACCGCCGGCAACAACGCCCAGTTCCGTAAACTCTGCGCCGTACTGGACGTTCCCGAACTCGCTGACGATGAACGGTTCGCCGACAACGCCGACCGGACCAGGCATCGCGAAAAACTCCGCCCCCTGCTGGTGGAACGCCTGAAGACCCGGACCGCCGAAGAATGGTTCGACAAGCTGAACAAAGCCGGCGTACCCAACGGGCCCATCAACACCATCAAACAGGGCGTCGAGTACGCCCAGAAACTTGGCCTGCAGCCCGTCGTTCAGGTTGGCGCCGGGGCCAAAACCGTCCCGGGCGTGCGCAACCCGATCACGTTCTCCGCCACCCCGGCACGATACGAACTGGCACCGCCGGAGCTGGGCGAACACACCGACGAAATCCGCGCCTGGCTTGCCGCCGCCGCCGTCCCGACCGCCTCAACCCCTGGAGCATCATGAACCCCACCCTCGAGCAGGAAAAGCTGCAGTTCCCAACCTCGCTGGGAACATCCACCGCCACCGAAATCCGCCTCCTGGGCCAGGACCTCGCCGCAGACCTGATGGGCAAAGTCAGCTTCGGCGAACTCGCCTTCTGGCTCGTCGCCATGCGGCGCCCCACAGCCAGCGAACTGCGCGTCTTCGAATCGGTGCTGGTGGCCCTTGCCGATCACGGCTTCACCCCCACGGCCATCGCCGCCCGGCTCACCTACCTCAGCGCCCCGGACTCCCTGCAGGGAGCCATGGCCGCCGGCCTGCTCGGCGGAGGCTCCCGCTTCCTCGGTGTCACCGAAGACTGCGGCCAATTCCTCGCCGCCACCCTCAAAGCCCATGAAGGGGGCCTCCCGGACACCGACGCCGAATGGGACGACCTGGCCCTGAACGCCATCACCACCCAACGCGCAGCCGGCAAATTCGTCCCCGGACTGGGCCACCCCAACCACAAGGACGGCGACCCGCGCACCCCGGTGCTGATCGGCATCGCCGAGGAAGAAGGCCTCCACGGACCGCACCTGCGGCTATTCGAAGCCATCGGCCGGATGAGCGAAAAGGCCCTCGGCCGCAAACTCCCGCTCAACGGCGCCGGTGTCTGCGGCGCCGCACTGGCCGACCTCGGACTGCCACCCGAGCTGCTCCGCGGATTCGCCCTCCTCGCCCGCGCCGCCGGGTTGCTCGGGCAGATCGCCGAGGAACGCCGCAGCCCCATCGCCAACGAGATCTACATGGCAGTGGACCGGAACGCCGTCTACGTCGACCCAAAGTCACCCACAGCGCCGGACGAAAACTAAAACCAGCAGGACCTGTGCGGGCCGCCACCACCCCCGGACGCTCCCGGAGCAGGCCGGCCGATTGAAGCCGGAAGCTGGGAACGCGGAACGCCCCCACCCTGCCGCTGTGTGTCACAAGCGGCATCCTGTTCGCTGGGTGGCTTCAGAATCTTGAGAAGTCTGATCACGCATCGCCGGTACCGTGCTCGTCGTCTGTATCGGGCTCATATTAAGGGGAGGCCGAGATTGAACACCGCACGGGCTGATGATGAGTCATTTTCCGCTTCTGGCTGGACTCGTGCGGGGTTTGACTGGCCGACAATGGACCTTTCGTTAAGTTGAGGCAGGGGAGTGGTTCACCGGCTGGGTGCTGCTCCCGCGGAATGACCGAAGCGAGGGCGGATTGAGCTACGGTCGGCAAGTGACAGGCGCGAACGAAAACTAACGTGGTGGGGCTTGCCACCGTACTTGGCGAAAGTGACAAGGTACGGCCGGGGACTCGTCGATCACGCGCCGCCGATGAGGCGCAGCACTGGACGCCGATCCGCCTCTCCGAGTAGGTCGCGCACATGACGTGGACTGATTTTCAGGGCTTCGGCCAAAGCAGTCATGCCAGCACCGTGGTCCGCGGCCAGATCGGCGGCCTTCTTCAAGAGCGTCGGCATCTCACCCGGATACGCGGTGGTCGGATCGGCGGCAACGTCATCGACCATGGTCAGGCGCTGGTACGCCCGCCGCGCTGACGACTCCGTGGTGCGGCCGCGCTCGACCATTCGACGGACGAGCGAATGGGGGGAGACACCCCAGGTCCTGCCGAGCCGGTCCAGGGCTGCCAAGTCGAGCCTCCGCGGAAGCGCCACGTCCATAGAGGCCGCAGGGGTCAGGAACGCAGCGGCGAATTCGTCTGCCTCCTTCTCGACGGCCACGCTGTGCTCGCCCGAGTCCGAATGCAGCAGCAGGTGCCCGATCTCGTGAGCGATCGAGAACCGGTGTCTGAAGACGTTTTCGCTCCGACGCGGCGTGGTGACGACAATGGGGCGGTCCACGATCACGACCGAGAAGGCGTCGACTGCGTCGATCTCGCCGAGCGGACGCACGGCGACAACTATGCCGTGGGACTCCGCGGTCGTAACCAAGTGCTTGACCGGGCCGTCGGGAAGTCCCCAATGCATCCTCAGGAGCGCGGCGGCATCCGACGGGGTCGTGCCCTCAGGCACGACGGGCAGATCCACCTCGGGGAGCCTGATGTACCGCTCGAGCGCGAACGTCAGCTCCCACACCAGAGTTGCATTGGCCAGCGCCCTCTGCCGGTCGCTCACGCGCGCCGACCTCAAGCTGCGGAAATGGGCGTTCACGGTGTCGATGCGCGCAAGCGGACGGCCGACGTCGAAGAAGCCAGGACGCACATCGAGCGACCTCGCCAAGCGGTCCAGCACGTCGACCCGGGGCGAGTTGACGCCAGCCTCGTACTGACCGATCGCGGCGGCGGACACCCCGACCTCGAAGGCCAGGTCGGTCTTGCTCACGCCAACGCGAACGCGAGCCTGGGTGAGCCGGGCGGGCTCGAAGCGGCCGTGCGTCTGCCCAGCTCCGGGCAGGTCGAACAGGCCAGGGGCGTCATCACGCATTCGGCTGCGTCCCCTCCTGCTCCTGAGGCTCGATCGTGGGTCCGGTCGGAGTGCCGCTGTCGAACGACTCGACATCGATCGCGGCGTCGTCGACGTTGAACTCCGGCTCCCAGATACTCTCCTGCCCGTGCAGCTTGACCTCTCCCGTCTGCTCGTCGAGCTCGGCCACGGCCCATTCGATCGACTGCAGCTGCCGCGGCGATGACTGGACCATGACGAGCACCAGCGGCATAACGTCCCCGGCCGCCCGCACCACGCGCTCGAGCTCGGCCTCTTCCGGCGAGCCAACAGTCGGCCCCGACCCGGGCTCGCCCGTGAATCCCGGCTCGAAGAGCATCGGATCGAGCGGCTGCGCACTGAAGCCGTTCAACCGCGTCGGGCTCGACGCGAACGACGAGACCGAGTCCACGGAATCAGGGACGCGCCAGACGTACACTAGGCAGTCATTAACGACGGGGAGCTTATAGCCGGCCGGGGCCAGCTTGTGCGTCCTGTATCCGCGGTCCCTTAGCGCTTCCTGGACATCGTCCAAGAGGTCGCGCCACTGACTGCCGAATCCCATCGTGTACCGCGAACCCGAGACCTGATGCGCCTCGGCGAAGCGGTCGTGCCGGGAGCGCACGGTTTCGACCACAAGGGGACGGACATCGCGAACGTGGGAGCCGAGAACGTCGGCCGGTGAGACTGGAACCATGATGGACCTCCTGAATTCGCGTCCGGAGCCGCGAATTCAGCCAAGGACACACTTCAGTATGCCACATGATTCACGCACTGGCGCTTCAATCGCGCGCATCAGCGTTTCGTGATTCGTAATCGCCTACCGGCTGCTCCGAACGAGAGTCAAAGCTGAATGCCACGCGAGATGCTGGGATATCTTCAGCGTGATTGAAACTCCGGAAGAAACCGCTACCGGCACGGCAACCCCGCGCCGGACCTCTTGGGCATTTGGGATGCAGCTGAAGTTGAATCCTGGTACCTAGACGAACTTTTCGAATGAAGAATTCGTTAGCCGAAAGGCAGCAATAGTCAGGGGCCGCGGCTGTTGATGCTTAGGCTCTTGGTATGAGGGTTGCAAAAACCGACACCATAGCCGGGCTGCCGGCCGAGTTGGCCCGCGCGATTGTCCGCAAATTCCGAGGCCGCGAGATGGTCGCCGAGGTCGTAGCGAACCTGATCGAAGACACCGGATTCGAACATGAGGCCGTCCTTGCCGGACTGGAGGCTGCCGGCTACATGGAGAAGGTCCGCGTCGACAACGACGGCGACGCCTGGTGGGACACGACCGTCAAGGGCAATGCCTTGGCGATGGCAAGCTTCGGGAAGCCGATCAGTAGAAAGACCGCAGAACGGCTCGTTTCCGGGTTGCTGGAACGTGCATACACCTACAATGCAGCCCCGGACAAGCCCCTGTTCGTCAACACACTCAGGGTTTTCGGGAGCTACCTCAGCCCGGACATTGACACCTTGGGTGACGTCGACATCGAGCTCACGTATGGCAGGCGGATCATCGACCGGAAGACGTTGTCGGACTACACCAGGGCCAGCGGGCGATCGTTCAACACGTACATGGACCAGCTTCTGTGGCCGCAGACCGAGCTCGTGCTGCACCTGAAGAAACGCTCAGCGTTCATTAACATCACGCTTGAGGACATCACCAGGATTACTGATAGCTTCGACACCCTCTACAGCATCTATTCAGACCCGCAGGCCGTCCCGGCGCCGGCTGACAGAGCCCTCATCGGCCGGTGAGGGAGGCCCTTCTGCGGGCACTCCCCTGCCCATTTACAACGCCGATAATGGATATTCGGTCAAGTAGCTATCGGCTAATGCCAGGAAGCCGGAGCCATGTGCGGGTTCCCCGCACGCCGTGCCCGTTAAAGGTTCTCTGAGGTCGCCTCGCCCTAGAGCAGCGTTAGACAGGGTGGCGGGGGAGCGCGGGCAACTTGCGGGCGCCGGTCTGGCGTCAGAATAGCGCGAAATTCCGCATTGTTGACGGTGGCTCATGATGTTCTCAGATCCCACCCTGACAGTTTGGGGGGCAGGAAACCGAGCTGCGGTAGCCCGAGAACTATCAAAATAGTCCGAAGAATCGGATCCTGATGGAAGTCGCTTAGCGAAGGGCGGGCGATGCACCTACTGCGGTTCGTCGGGCGTCTAAGAACCAGACCGGAGCTCCACCGACGGGCAAGTCTTCCCACGTCAGGCGCCGCGACGTCAGGTTGGGGTGTGCCCCAACCCGACGAATACGGAACGAACAAGAACTCGCTTTACGTCTCGCTTCACCTCAGCTTCAAAAAGGGCCGCCCAGCCTACCGGCGGCAGGGCGCATCCCAAAATCTGTATGAGCTGCACGTTATGCGTTGGTTTCCAGCAGTGCACCCGGCTACAGGAGTCATCACGGGTTCAACCAGATTCTGGTGAGGAATCGATGGACCGTGCGCTTCCGCACCGTCCTTGGATTTGCATTGCGGCGGGAAGGACCTAACTGTGGAAAAGTGTGGGCATGGCTGCACTCATCGAAGATTATGCGTTGCTGTCGGATCTCCAAACGGGCCCGCTCATATCCCGGAATGGCAGCGTGGACTGGCTCTCTTTCCCCCGCTTCGACTCGCCCTCGGTGTTCAGCCGAATCTTGGGCACCAAGGACCACGGACACTGGTTGTTGGCTCCCAGCGAATCAGGAGCTGACGTTGTCCATCGAGGCTATGTCGACTCGACATTCGTGCTCCAAACGACATGGAAGACCAGCGGTGGAAAGGTCCTCGTCACCGACTTCATGCCGCTGGGGGATAGCGGTTCGTCCCTTATCCGCCGGGTTACCGGGTTGGTAGGCAGCGTGGAAATGCATCAGGAACTTAGGATCCGTCCGGGATATTCGACGGCCTTGCCTTGGGTGAGCCGTGTCCGCGACAGCCCGCCATCGGCGGGGCCTGTTCTGTTGGCCATGGCCGGTCCGGATGCCCTCGCGCTGCGGGGACCGCATCTTCCGCACGCACATGCACACGGACACGAGGGAGAGTTTCTCATTTCGCAGGGTGAGACGGTGGATTTCGAGCTAGCGTGGTTCCCCTCGCACCGCCCCTTGCCAGAAGCAACTAACATTGATTTCGCGCTTGAAGACGCTACTGAGTATTGGAGCCGTTGGGGAAGCCACTGCCGGCAGGACGGTGCTTATGGGAGTGCGGTAAAGCGTTCACTGTTGGTACTGCGAGCCCTGACGCATCTTGAAACAGGCGGCATTGTCGCAGCTCCCACGACGTCCCTCCCTGAGGATTTCGGTGGGCAACGGAACTGGGACTACCGGTACTGCTGGTTGCGCGATGCCGCCTTGACGCTCGAGTCGATGCTGACGCACGGCTATGAAACAGAGGCACTGCAGTGGCGCAACTGGCTCCTTCGGGCCCTGGCCGGCGATCCGGAGCAAATGCAGATCATGTACGGGGTAGGGGGAGAACGGGAACTCCCCGAACGCGAGCTCAACCACCTCCCCGGTTACGCGGGCTCCAAACCGGTGCGTATTGGAAACGCGGCAGTCTCGCAGTTCCAGGCAGATGTTGTCGGCGAGGTGATGGTGGCCTTGGAAAGACTGCGGATAGCCGGCGGTAAAGAAGACCACTTCTCCTGGGCCCTTCAGCGGGCACTCCTGGGATTCGTCGAAAAACACTTCGATGACAAGGACTTCGGCCTGTGGGAGATGCGCGGCGATGCACAGTACTTCACCCACTCCCGGGTGATGATGTGGGCTGCTTTTAACAGCGGAATCCGGGCCGTACAGATCCACGGACTACCCGGAGATGCCAAGAAATGGGAGCACCTCCGCGACCGGCTGCGTGAAGAGATCATGCGCGAGGGATTCGACCGGACCATTGGCTCCTTCACCCAGGTCTATGGCGGAAGGCAAACCGATGCGGCACTGCTGGTCATGCCACAGGTCGGCTTTCTCCCCTACAACGACAAGCACGTACTCGGTACAGTTGCCCGGCTAGAACAGGAACTCCTTACCGACGACGGACTTCTGCTGCGATACCGAACGGAGAGCGGCGTAGATGGCCTGGAGCCTGGCGAACACCCGTTCCTCGCATGCTCATTCTGGCTCGTTGAGCAGTATGCGCGGACGGGTCGACAAGTCGAGGCGGAGACCTTGATGGACAAACTTGTGGGGCTCGCCAACGAGCTCGGCCTGCTGAGCGAAGAGTATGCAACGGACGAAAGACGGATGGCCGGCAACTATCCCCAGGCATTCTCCCACCTGACCCTGGTGAGGGCAGCTGACGCTATGCATGGGGTCGACCGCCTCGCGTCCGAACCAGAATCGGAGTAGGAACAAAACTAGGTACAGCGGGCATTCGTGGAGGCCAGGGCCAGGCAAGGAGCCAGCCCTTGGATGCCTGCTTAGGCCGCCTAAAAGTGCTCGATGACTTGGCCGCAACGGCACGCTCAACCCCGCCGGGCCATACTGTCTGTCTGCTCCGCAACTACCAGCTAGGTTAACCAGACGATCAGGTCAGTCCAAAGGGGAGTACTTTACAAAGCGCCGGCTGGTCGGGTTCCGCGTAGCGCCCGAGGTAAGCAGGTGAAAAAGGAGGGCTGCTCAACCGGTGCAAATGGAACGACAAGCCATTGGCCTCCGTAGAACTCAACGTACGAGTCCGAAGGGCAACCGGCATAGGCCTCTTCTCGTGTCATGCTAATCATTTCCTTCTAACTCGCATGGAGTTGACCACATGACCAAGTCTACTCCCGAGTCGGCCAAGTGATCAAGACTTTTTGTTTTCATTCGCTTGGCTGCGGGCACAAACGACGAGCCAGTAGGGCTAAAGCGTGCCTTTGGCTTTCGGATCACTTGGTCAGGTGATTCAGTGCACACTTGGTAAGGTGATTCAGTGCTCGGCCACCTCACCCTCCAACCTTGGCTCGCCATCTGGCGCTGCAGGACATTCAGTCCAACCTCTGTAGATTTCCTCAGACCCGTCGGACACGTTTGGGCGCTCTCCGGTTCCGGGTTTGCTACTGAGTTGTTTGAATTGCAGCGGAGGCTGTCCGCGCTGGCCCCTTGGGCTGTTGATTGAGAGCGCTCCAGATCTGGGTGGCCAAGTGGCCAAGTAAACTTGGAAAATCAGGACATCCCCGGGAGCCGCGCGCCTGAGAAGATCGTCGGCGAGGAGACAGCATGCCGCAGGATCACCAGCCTGTCATTTACCGCCGCCGGCAATTTGTGGACGCCGCCATCACAGTGATTAGCCGGGAAGGCGTGGCCAGGGCGACAACCCGTCGAATCGCTGAAGTCGCCCAACTTCCCACGGCGAGCCTCCACTATTGCTTCGCGACGAAGGAAGATCTCTTCCACGCAGTCTATGAAGCGATCACTGCCGCCGGCTTTGCTGAAGTCGGTTCAGGAATACAGCAAGAAGTAGGGCTTCACCAGGGCATTGCGGATATAGCGCGGTCATTTGCTAAATGGTTTCAGAACAGTCGCGACATGCAGCTCGCCACCTACGAACTCACGATCTGGTCTTTACGGAGTTCGGATTCCCAACATTTGGCCAGGAGGGTTTACCGCCGCTATGTGGACGGTTGCACCCAACTCCTTCGTGAAGTCAGAACTCGGGAGGAACTGGATGTCGATATCGAGACACTTTCTCGGATGCTGGTTGGGATCTTGGACGGCCTGATGCTGCAGTGGCTTTCGTTCGCCAGCCCCGCGGAGGACATGCTGACGGAACCATTCGTGAAGATGTTGCAGAGCGCGCCCCCCAACACAAAATACGAACCTGGAATGGCTCGCTAGGCGTCCTCATGCCCTTCGGGAGCTTCGGGTTAAGGGTGATCCCGGATTTACGGCCGTTTCCGCTCGCCGCCGGGTACTGACATACGGCCCGGAAGCCGAACCGACCGCGGGACTTCGCCGTAACGGGCACCGCCTTCGTACCACGCTCGGTGGCCGGATCCCCGTAGCCAGCGAAGTCCCGGACATATGGCCCCCGGGCCAAGACGCTGGCAGAGCTCCATGCCCGGGGTTAGCGCGACGGCCTCTGGCGTTCAGGCGTGGCTAACACTGCAGTGCCGGGCTAGGGACGAGCCTTTCGGAATTGGTAAAGCTCGGCCTGCTTGATGCGGACGACGCCAAGTCAAAAGAAGGGCCTGTCGCGGCCGCTCTATTGACATGAGCTCGATCACAGTCCAATATCTAACCAGAAGACTTGTTCAAGTGGTCAAGTCAGTGGGTTAGGTCAAGCGTTCATCGCGATGTGTCTCCTCTGCGAACAGAGAAAGACCAATCGCGATTCTGTACCGGCAGAACCCTTTCGATGACGTGATGGTTCATTGGGACCGGTAGTCCGAGGCGTGGCCGGTAAAAAACTCTTATGGAGGTTCAATTGAGCAAGGCAAATACAGCGGACTGGGCAGGCCTGCAGGAAGCAGCCGCCGCAGGCGCGATTCACACGGTCCGCGTTTCATTTGCGGACAGGCTTGGCCGGTGGCGTGGCAAGCGCGTACCTGTGGGGCAGTTTCTGCGGACCGGTGGTGCACTGGGATTTGGCAATGGGCTGATTGTTTCGGACGTCCAGTGTGACGTGATTGAAGAGACCCCGTTCACCAACATGTCGACCGGGTATCCGGACATGCACTTGCACCCGGAGCCCTCTGATGTTTTCCCTGTTGGGTGGGCGGCTGGAGAGGTGTACTGCTTCGCCACCCCGACTGACACCGATGGAACACCCCTTGCGGTTGCCGCCGCCGCCGTCTTGGACAATGTTGTCTGCCGCTTGGCGGCCGAAGGGATTTCTCCCCTTGTCCAACTGGATGTCTCCTGCCGGTTCATGGCCGACCAGGCAACGCTGATTGACCCGTCAGGGGAGGAGGCGCGTGCCCTCGTAGCGGACGCTGCTGATGCATTGGCCGCCTCTGGCATCGGGGTTGAGGGTACGGGAATCGATGTCGAAGCTGGCACCGCCTACATCCGGTTGGCGTCGCTTCCCCCCGCAGAAGCTGCTCGCGCGGCAGTTGTAGCGGGTGGCGCTCTTCGAGAACTTGCCGCGAGAAAAGGCCGCACGGCAACCTTCATGACGAAGATACCTGCCTGCATTTCAGCCGCGGAGCTTGGTCTCACCATTTCCGGCATGGGCGTCATGGACGTAGACGCAAGCAAGGTCACCGGGCTGTTGGCGGCAGCCCGGCCGCTTTTCCAGCCTTCGGTTAATGCATTCAAGGCAGAGTCACCTTCTGCGGAAGCAAATCCGTCGGTAGGTGTACGCGTTCGTCAGGTCTCAGCTGAAGCCGATCCTTACATTTCGATCGCAACCGCTCTGGCAGCGATCGGTCAGTCACTCAAGACTGCACAGGAATCCCCTGCGGGGGCTTTCGAATTGGGCGCAGCCGCGGCAGCAATGTCGCAGACTCCCTGGCTCAAAGACTGGCTGGGCAACGTCTACGTGGATAACACCATCCCGCTTCTTCTGCACGAAGCCAGACAGTTCCAAAACACCGTAACCAACTGGGAAATCAACCGATACTGGAGCCTCGCATGACCACCTGGACTGACATTGTCTGGATCGACATCCTGGGCCGCGCCCAAACCATCCGACGCCGCGAATATGTGCCCGGGGACCCAATCTGGATCCCACGTTCCCTCGCAGCGGCAGGGCACGGTGCGCCATCCACCGGAGGTCCCCTTCTGCGTGTAGTTCCGGACGTCAAGACACTCAGGGACAACGTGCTCGAGCCGGGAGCCCAGCTGGTCATGGCAGACCTGCAGGAAGCAGATGGGAGTCCGAGCGAACTGTGCAGCCGGACGGCTCTGCGCAAGGTGCTCGACTCAGCCGTTGAGCAGGATCTGGACGTTCAGGCCGCTGTAGAACTCGAGTGCTACCTTCTGGATCCGGAGACTCTTCGGCCCGTGTATGAGGTGACGGATTGCTACGGCATGGCCCGCAGCGACCAGTTCGAAGCCATCCTCGCCCCTCTGCGTAACGATCTTCCGCTCATGGGAATCGCCATTGAAGCGTCCAACCTTGAATACTCAGGCGGACAAATTGAAGTTAATCTCCGATACGGCCCCGCTCTTCAGGCCGCTGACAACGGTGCTCTCCTGCGGCTGCTGACCCGGCGTACCGTACAACAGGCAGGGCTTGAAGTCACGTTCATGGCCAAACCTTGGACCGAGCATGCCGGAAGCGGGATGCACATTCACCAGAGCCTGTGGCGGTATGGACAGAACCTTTTCGCCAACGGGGCCGGGCTCAGCGATGTCGGCCATCACTACGTCGCTGGATTGCTGGGGTACATGTCTGAATTCACGCTCTTGGGCTCTCCGACAGTCAATGCCTATCACCGCCGATCAGACGGGTCGTTCGCGCCCACGGTCATTAGCTGGGGTAGTGACAACCGGACCCTGGCTGTCCGCTGTGTCGTCGGAAACAGCGACAGTGCAACACGGGTGGAACAACGGGACGCCGCGGCGGACTGCAATATTCATATTGCCCTTGCCGGCCAAATTGCCGCTGGCCTCGAGGGGATCCGCCGCCAGGGGACACCGCCCAAGCCGATCACCGGGAACGCCTACGCACAGAACCTGGAGCGCCTTCCCCGGACCTTCCTCGAAGCTTACGAGGCCCTGCAGCAAAGCAGCTACGCCCGAGAAGCCCTCGGGCAGGGTTTCGTCGAATCATATCTTGACGCCCTGTCTCCTGAAATCGAACTGCTGCTCGGATCATGCGCAGAATGGGAACGCTCCCGCTACCTCGGTGTCCTCGTACCGGAGTCATCTTCATGAAAGCCGCCGTTCTGAGCTCAGCTCCCGGCAAGCTCGACTTCGAGGACCTCATTCTGGATGAGCCCGGACCCCACGAAGTGCTCCTGCGGACCGCGGCCGTGGGACTGTGCCACAGCGATCTTCACTACATCGATGGCACTTGGTCTACAGGGCTCCCGGAAGTGCTGGGCCATGAAGCAGCCGGCGTTGTCGAAGTCGTGGGCGCTGAGGTGACTTCGGTGCGGCCCGGAGACCACGTCGTGTCTTGCCTCACCGCTTACTGCGGCAATTGCGCTTATTGCCTCACCGGTCGCCTTGCCCTGTGCGAAAACAACGGTGAGCTTCG
Organism: Pseudarthrobacter sp. NKDBFgelt; assembly: GCF_046097905.1. Classification (NCBI taxonomy): domain Bacteria; kingdom Bacillati; phylum Actinomycetota; class Actinomycetes; order Micrococcales; family Micrococcaceae; genus Pseudarthrobacter; species Pseudarthrobacter sp. NKDBFgelt. The sequence continues at coordinate 91,705 of NZ_JBJURL010000001.1, forward strand.
CAAACGGGAGCGCCCGGCCTTGTCCAGAGCAGACGGTTCTTCTGTTGGCAGGATGGGCGGGCTCGGAGCATTCGCTGAGCACATGCTCGTGCATCAGAACGCTGTGGTAGCGATTGACCCCGCCATGCCTTTGGACGTTGCCAGTGTTCTCGGCTGCGCTGTCATCACAGGTCTTGGTGCGGTGTTCCACGGGGCAAAAGTCCGTCCCGGCGCTACAGTCGCCGTCGTTGGCTGCGGGGGCGTGGGCATCGCCGCCATCCAGGGCGCGCGACTGGCCGGCGCAGCAAAGGTCATTGCAGTGGACATTCAAAAAAGTGCGTTGGACAAGGCTCTGGCCGTTGGTGCTACCCATGCTGTTGACGCCTACAGCGGTGACCCGGTGGAAGCAGTCAGGACAATCAGCGGTGGCGGTGTCGACTATGCGTTTGAGGTGATTGGTTCACGCCACACGGCCGAGCAGGCCTTTTCTATGCTTGGTCGCGGCGGGACAGCAACCATCCTGGGGATGGTCCCTGACCACACGCCCATACAAATCAAAGGTTCGGACCTTTTCTTCGATGAGAAGAAGATCCAAGGATCGTTTATCGGCTCCAACCGCTTCCCAGTAGACATCCCCTACTTCGTGGACCTGTACCTGCAGGGCCGTCTACACCTGGACGACATGATTTCCCTGCGGTTGCCCTTCTCGAAAATCAACGACGGTTTCGACACCCTGCGCGGCGGCGGCGTCACAAGAATCGTCCTCGACATGTCATTGGAGCAGTCATGAAGCCCCTCATCGGAATCTCCGGCCGGCGCTTTGCTGCCGCACGCATCAAGGGCATGGAGGTGCGCTACCAGCCGCGCAGCGTTGACATGTACTTCTCCGACTTCGCCCGTTGTGTCGCGGCCGCCGGCGGCGTTCCTGTTGAGCTTCCCTACGAAGCAGCCGGAGAGGTCGCGCCTCACCTGGACGGCCTCATCCTATCGGGAGGTCAGGACGTATCCCGGCAGCATGGGGGAGCTGCCCAGGATGTCACGCATGACACCGAACCGGACCGGGACCTCGCTGAAATCACACTGGCACGGTCGGCCATCAGACACCGGGTGCCCATCCTCGCAATCTGCCGTGGCCTCCAAATCCTCAACGTCGCCCGCGGTGGAACACTCGTCCCCGACCTGCCCTACTCCCCGACAGATCATCAGCAGATCGGTCACGGGGTTGCAGAGGAAACGCACGAGGTAATTTTTACTGCAGGGTCGCTGGCCTCCCGCGTCTACGGAGACACAACCCGGGTCAACTCCCTCCATCACCAGGCTGCCGCACGCGTAGGCGACGGACTGATCGTCTCCGGCATCTCCCCGTCGGACGGCGTCGTGGAAACCCTTGAGATGCAGGACCACGGGATCCTCGCGGTCCAATGGCACCCCGAATGGCGGGAGGACGACCCCGCGTTCCATTGGCTCGTAGAAAATGCACGCCTGGCCGGACGGGTGAGCCGTGGAACTGCATGAGTACGCAGTCATGGACGCCACAGAACTGCGATTCCACATCAGCGGCGGGAACGTCAACGCGCAGCAGGTTCAGGCACTGGCGCGCGACGCCATTGAAAAAGTCAACCCCTTCATCAACGCAACAGTCGGGCCCGTACTGAGCGAAGTACCTTACTACCTTGCCGACGGCCCTTTCGGTGGGGTGCCCTTCGCGTTGAAGGACTTGGGCTCTCCAATGAAAGGCCTTCGATCCGAATGCGGGAGCCGGCTGGCGTCAGGTTGGACCGCCCCTCATGATTCACATTTGGCAGGCCGCTGGCGGGCAGCCGGTCTCGCAGTCCTGGCCCGGACCACTACTCCCGAGTTCGGCGCCAACGTCACAACTGAACCCCTGACGACAGGCGCCACCCGCAATCCCTGGGATCTCTCACGAACTCCCGGCGGGTCCAGCGGAGGCTCCGCAGCACTGGTAGCCGCGGGCGCCCTTCCAATGGCACACGCGAACGACGCCGCCGGATCGATACGTATTCCGGCCGCCCTGTGCGGGCTCGTTGGGCTAAAGCCGTCACGGGGCAGAGTACCCGTCGGACCCGATGTTGATGAGCCGATGAACGGGCTGACCAGTGAATTCGCCATAACAAGGACTGTGCGGGACACCGCAGCGCTTCTTGATGCTGTCCACGGAGGCGTCAGGGGAGACCGCTACCGGCTTGATCGGAGACCAATCCCTTTCGCGGACAGGATCAACCTTGATAACCCGATAGCCTTCCGCATTGGAATCGAAACCCCGGCCACCTTCGACACTACAACGGATCCCCTGTGCCTCGCGGAAGTCGAGCGTGTGGCACAAGAGCTGCAAAACCTCGGTCATGTTGTTGAACCAGTGGGACCGGCCCTGGGTTCGGAGGAGATACTCGACCTGAACCTGAGATTCTGGTGCGCCTCAATTTCTGAAACGGTGTTCGAGTTCGGAGACTTGCCACTGCATGAGTTGAAAGACCGGCTTGAACGCTCAACCATCGCACTCGCCCGGGAGGGCAGAGAACTTTCCTGGCGTCAGATCGCAGAGGCTCGTGCTTGGCAGAACCAGATGACACGAAGGACGGCCGCAGCCTACCGTGACTTCGACTTCATTCTGACACCTACGGTGTCCCGTCCCGCTTGGAAGCTGGGGGAACTCAACGCCAATGCCGAGGTGGACAGCGCCCGCAGCTGGCTCGCGCGGGTCCTTGCCTTCGCCCCTCACACGTCAACATCCAACATCACCGGGCGCCCGGCCATCAGCCTCCCGACCGGGATGGCAGGACGGCTCCCTCTCGGAGTCCAATTCTCGGCACACCAGGGAGAAGAAGGCGACCTCCTGCATCTCGCGGCGCAGATCGAGCAAGCCCTTCCGTGGGCAGACCGCCGCCCCGACGTTCACGCGTCCAAACCAGTTCAACTGGCCCCTATCACTCACCCGGCAACAAAGGAGCAGGTCCTTGCATAAGACACGCGAGCAATGGGAGAACATGGCCCAGTCCACCACGCTTCCTGCGGCACTGTGGTCCGGGGGAGCGTGGTCCGACAGTCTCACCGGCCAACGCGAAGACGTTATATCGCCCCGGGACGGAAGGGTAATAACCTCCCTGCCCGCAGCCAACGGCCAGGACATCAATGAGGCGGTCACTGCCGCGCGGGCCGTGTTTGACAAGGGAGTATGGTCCCGCGCTTCAGCGCGTCAGCGCGGCAACGTGCTCCTGCGGTGGGCGGACCTCATCCATCAACACCGCGATGAACTCGCACTGCTCATCTCCTTGGAGATGGGTAAACCCATTAACGACGCCCTTCAGGTAGAGCTGAAGACTACCGAAATGACGTTCCGCTGGTACGGCGAAGTTTCGGACAAACTGATGGACGAGTCCCCCAGGGGCCTGGATGGCGCCGTCGCCCTGGTAACCCGTGAGCCCATCGGCGTCGTGGGAGTCATCACCCCCTGGAACTTTCCGCTGACGTTGAGCAGCTGGAAGGTGGCGGCAGGCCTCGTTGCCGGCAACAGCCTCGTGGTCAAACCGGCCCAAGAAGCCTCCCTGTCCCTTTTACGTCTCGCTCAACTCGGATCCGAGGCAGGACTTCCTGACGGCGTCCTACACATCGTCACAGGCGCCGGTTCAATCGCTGGTACTGCGCTGGCACGGCACCAGGACGTCGACTGCCTGGCTTTCACCGGCTCACCAGGCGTGGGAAAAAAACTCCTGCAATATTCAGCTGAATCGAACGCCAAACCCGTCTGGCTGGAACTGGGCGGCAAGAGCCCTCACGTTGTCTTTGCCGACGCTCCCGACCTGGAAAAAGCAGCCGACGCGGCCGCGTGGGCCATCACGTTCAATGCAGGACAAATGTGCACCGCAGGCTCCAGACTAATCGTCCAACGTGACATCGCCGACGATTTCACCGCCTCCGTGGCCAAACGAGTCTACGGCCGAAGGATCGGGGACCCTTTGGACCCGGCAACTGAAATGGGACCACTGGTCAGCAGCACACACCGCGTAAACGTTCTGCAGCACATCGCCAACGCCGAAGACGACGGAGCCACCCGCGCTTCGGGTCTGAACGCAGCACCGAATGGGCAGGGCTACTTTGTTGATCCGGTCATCTTCACAGATGTGCAACCCGGAATGCGGCTGTTCCAGGAAGAAGTCTTCGGGCCGGTCCTTGCCGTCACGACCTTCGACACCGAAGACGAGGCACTTAGCCTGGCCAACAATTCAGCCTTCGGACTGGGATCAGCCGTGTGGACCTCTGACCTTTCCCGCGCTCACCGCTTTTCACGATCCCTGGTGGCCGGAACCGTATGGGTCAACTGCTACGAAGAAGGAGGCCTCTCCGTCCCCTTCGGCGGCAGAAAACTCTCAGGACACGGATCTGACCGCAGCGTACATGGCCTGGACAAGTACACGGTCCTCAAAACGACCTGGATCAACCTGTGAACAACACCAAAAGCAGCGGTTCCTTGCAGAGCCAACCCGTCTTATCCAACATCGAGGTGCCCAAGGCCCTCCCCACCTCAGAAAGCCATGCGATGACCCATCCAACCGAACCCGAAACCAAGCAGACGGTCATCGTCGGCTCCGGATTCTCGGGCCTCTGTGCCGCCATCAACCTGAAGAAGGCCGGGTTCCACGACTTCGTCATACTCGAGAAAGCGACGGATGTCGGCGGGACATGGCGGGACAATTCCTACCCGGGGAGCGCCTGCGACGTGCCCAGCGTCCTGTACTCGTTCTCCTTTTTCCAGAATCCAGCCTGGACCCGGAAATTTCCGTCATGGAGCGAGCTTCACGCCTATCTCCGGCAGGTAGCCGAACATTTCGACCTCTGGAGTCACCTGCGTTTCGGCGTCGAAGTAGATGAGATCCGCTTTGATCAGCCCAGCGGGACCTGGACAGTGTCTACTGATGACGGCCAGACCTTCGAAGCGAAATATGTCATCAACGCCACCGGAGTTCTCAGCAAGCCGGCAATACCCAATATCCCAGGCCTGGAATCCTTCGAAGGAACGGCCTTCCACTCGGCTCGCTGGCGGCATGACCTCTCCCTCTCGGGCCGCCGCGTCGCGGTGATCGGGACCGGCGCAAGCGCCATCCAGTTCGTGCCGCAGATTGCCAAGGAGGTCAGCCAGCTGACCATCTTCCAGCGCTCCCCCCACTGGATCATGCCCCGCGGGGACCAGGAAATTCCCCTCAGCCGCCGCGTCCTGTACCGCCGCCTGCCATTCCTGCAGCGCCTGGAGCGCTGGAAAACCTACTGGGAATTTGAGTGGCTCGCCCGCGGATTCCTTGGCCACCCTAAAGTCGTCGAAGGCTACCGCCAGCTGGCACTTGGGTATCTGGAAGCATCAGTCAAGGATGACAGTCTTCGTGAAACCCTCACGCCGGACTACACCCCCGGATGCAAACGGCGCCTGGTCTCGGATGATTGGTTCCCTACCCTCCAACGTGAGAATGTTGAGCTCGTTACAACGGGCATCGACCGAATCACGCCGGACTCCGTGATCACAACGGACGGGGTAGAGCACGCGGTGGACACAATCGTCTTCGGGACCGGCTTCGCTGCCACTGACTTCATCGCCCCCATCAAAGTCACCGGGATCGGCGGCCAGGAACTCTCCACCGTCTGGACCGGTGGGGCGGCGACACTGCACGGAATTTCAACCGCCGGGTTCCCCAATTTCTTCACTATGCTGGGCCCGAACACCACCCTCGGGCACAACTCGATGGTATTCATGATTGAGGCGCAGGCCAGGTATATAACTTCGGCCATTGAGCGCACTCATGCGCTCGGCGACGCGGCCGCCAACCTCCACCCGGACGTCCAGGAAGCCGCATACACGCGCCTACAGAAAAAGATGAAGGGAACAGTGTGGATGTCGGGGTGCCACAGCTGGTACCAGTCAGCGGATGGACGCATCGACACACTCTGGCCAGGGACAACAATCGAGTACTGGGTGCGGACACGAAAATTCAGGCTGGAGGACCACGACGTTCTCCGCCCCCTTACACGGGCGCAGGAAAAGCAGCCCGGGCAGTACGTGGGATAACCTGTTATCATGCATCGACTCAGCGCAGACGTCCGCCGCGAAGCCTTCATGAGAGCCGCCGTGAAGGTGATTAAGCGCGACGGCGTCGCCAAGGCGACGACGCGGAACATCGCCCAAGAAGCCGAAATGCCGCACGCCACCCTGCACTACTGCTACCGGGGCAAGGAGGAGCTCTTCTTCGACATCCTTGACGCGGGCACTGTCCGCATCCGGGAACTTCTCTCGGACATCGAGCCGGGAGCAGGGCTGCCCAAAACCACCGAAACGTTGATGACCGAAATCTTCGAATGGTTTATCGACGAACCAGACTTTTTCGGGGCATTGTTTGAATTGATCATTTGGGCCTGGCACCTTCCGGACGACAAAAAGGCCGCGCGGGATGTGTACGACACGTGGATTGGCCTTTCAGGGGATGTTCTCCGCCGCGGACTACGGGAAAACTCCGAAGTGGACATTACACCCCTGGCCCAGTACGTCATCGGTTCCCTTGACGGGGTGTACTTCCAGTACGTCACCTATGGAGACGTAAACCGGGCCAGAGCAACGTACCGGCTCTTTATTGACAGCTCAATGCGCCTTGCCACCGAGTTGGAGAACGCCTCCTCAGTGGCCGCCTAACTTACCCCTAATCCCACCGCCCAATCGGGCAGACTTCTTCCGCGCCGCCCAAATGACGCGGAAGATCCCTTAGTGCTGCCCTGACCTCGGCGACCCCAAAGGAGCCACCCATGGTTCTCACCGAACCCCATAGGCCACCGGCCGAAGCTGCAGCAGTCCTCGAAGCCCTTGCTCACGTCCTGAGGGCGGCTCCCGGTGAGCAAAACGATGCCGAGATTCATGCCTCGTACCTTTTGGAATTAGCAGCGGAAGTCACTGCCCGCCTCAAGCCCGGGCAGTCTTCCCAGAGGTCCTCAACAGGGGATCCGGTGGCGGACTGGAAAGCAGTCCTCTCTCGGCTGTTCCCGGCGTCCGCCCAGCAGGACTGATAGGGCAACGCTTCCGCTGTCCTGCCTCGGCTCGGGCTATGTCGGCCGTAAAAGTAGTGAATATAAGTTAAATTCGCCTTTGCTATTGACAGATAGTGTGGCTCAAGTCACCATCTAAACAAGTGACTTGTCCAAATGGTCAGGTCAGGCGGCCGGATGTTTTTTCCCGCCGGTCTACTAGTTCCAGCCCAACCACGCCACACTTAATTTTGGGACTTCCGGATGCTTTGCCCGCCAGAATTCCCGCCACGTTAAGGAGCACCATGTCCGCACAGGCAACGCCCCCCTCATCGCTGCAACCAGTGGATGAAGACGCCGAGCAGCTCGCCAGACTCGGCTACACATATGACAAGCAGTTCAAGCGCGAGATGTCGTTCTGGGGGAACGTTTCGCTCGGTTTTACCTACCTGTCGCCGGTCGTCGGTGTCTACACTCTGTTCGCCACTTCGCTGGGCCTCGCCGGTCCTCCCATGCTGTGGTCATTTCTCATCGTCGGCGTCGGGCAACTCCTGGTCGCCTTGGTCTTTGGGGAAATCGTCTCTAACTATCCGGTATCAGGGGGTATCTACCCTTGGGCGCGGCGGCTTTGGGGACGCAAGTGGGGCTGGATGACCGGCTGGGCGTACTTGACTGCGCTGCTGGTGACGATAGCCAGCGTCGCGTACGGCGCCGGCGCTTTCCTCGGCGCCCTGATCGGTCTGGAAATGTCTCCGGATTCGATCATCCTCTGCGCGCTGGGGCTGATTGCCGTAGCCGCGGCCGTGAACTTCGCCGGCACCAAGGTCCTAAGTGCGGTTGCGATGCTGGGCTTGATCGCTGAACTCGGTGGCGCCCTGGTTGTCGGCGTCCTGTTGTTGCTGACAGCACGGCAGCATGATCTGAGTGTCTTGTTCCAGCACTTCGGCACAGGTGACGGCGGAAACTATTTTGCCGCCTTCGCCGCTGCGGGGCTGATTGGAATCTTTCAGTACTACGGCTTTGAAGCTTGCGGTGACGTCGCCGAGGAAGTTCCCAATCCAGGGCGGACCATTCCCCGGGCCATGCGCCTTACGATCTACATCGGCGGTTTCGCCGCAATGTTTGTCTGCCTTTCCCTCATTCTCGCTGTCCCCGACTTCGCCGCGGTAATCTCCGGGCAGGACCCTGACCCCGTCGCGTCCGTCCTTACCGGCGCTTTCGGTGTCGCCGGCTACAAGCTGGTCCTGGCAGTTGTTATGATCTCGTTTGTTTCATGCGTTATGAGCCTGCAGGCTGCAGCCAGCCGCCTCAGCTACTCACTGGCCAGGGACAAAATGCTGCCCGGAAGCACCTGGTTGGCCAGATTTGATGAAAAAAGGCACGTTCCGCCGGTTTCACTGGCCGTTGCCGCCATCGTCCCCGCAGCGGTCGTGCTGGTCTCACGACTCCAGGAAAATGCCCTGATCTACATCGTGTCGTTTGCAGCAATGGGCATCTACATTGGTTTCCAGATGGTCGTCCTCGCGGCCCTCCGCGCACGACTCAAGGGCTGGCAGCCAGCCGGACGCTACCGCCTTGGTGTCTGGGGCTTGCCTGTCACGGTTGGCGCCCTTGTATGGGGCATTCTGGGCATTACCAATATGGCCTGGCCTCGCACTCCGGAGAGTCCCTGGTACGAGAATTACATGGTCCTGCTATCCTCGATCGTTGTGTTGGGGATCGGCCTACTGTACATGGTGTGGAAGAAGCCGTACATCCATAGTGACGCTCCCGCAGCGGATGCCATACTGTCCCAGTCCTCCGCTCTTCGGGCTGATTCTGTGCGCTGAGCATCTCCACCCCGAGCGTGATGCTGAGGTCTTACTAAATATTGCTTGAGCATCGCCCGGTCTTGTCTCCATGATGACGAGGCCGGGCGATGCTGTCTCCCAGAGCGGGATTCCGGCGGAACATCCTTGCACCTCGTCCTTGATGCGGATGTACAAAGACTAAAAGGCCCGGTTCTGCCTAGGGCGAGTTCTAGCGGTCGTTGCAACACCCAGAATTTTTGGGAGTTGCAACAACCGTCGACGGGCTGCCGAGCCAGTGATTCCCCCAAGACACCGGCCTATCTGCCTGCGGACCGCGGACCGCGAATACGTCGGCCAGAAACTCAACGGCCACGCAAACGCTGGGCTGGATACCCAGCCGAGCGTTTGCGTGTTTTAGTCCTAACCACCTCACCTGCCCTGCAGGTGCGACGCCCTGAAAAGCGCCGCTTAACCAGGACCTGCCTGTTCCCTACTTCCGCAACGAGGCCGCGATCTGTTGCATGATCGTCGGGTCTGAGAGGGTGGTGGCGTCGCCGGGGTCACGGCCTTCTGCGAGGTCTTGGAGGAGGCGGCGCATGATCTTGCCGGAGCGGGTCTTGGGCAGTTCCGGGACCACCAGGATGGCCTTGGGCTTGGCGATGGGGCCGATCTCCTTGCCCACGTGGTTGCGGAGTTCCTGGACGGTGTCATCGCCGGAATCCACCGCGTCGCCGCGGAGGATGACGAATGCGACGACGGCCTGGCCGGTGGTCTCGTCCGCTGCACCCACAACGGCGGCTTCAGCCACGGCGGGGTGGGAGACCAGGGCGGATTCGATTTCCGTGGTGGAGAGCCGGTGACCGGAGACGTTCATGACGTCATCCACGCGGCCCAGGAGCCAGATGTCGCCGTCCTCGTCCTTCTTGGCGCCGTCCCCGGCGAAGTACATGTTTTCGAAGCGGGACCAGTAGGTGTCCTTGAACCGTTCCGGGTCGCCCCAGATGCCGCGCAGCATGGCCGGCCACGGTTCGCGGATCACCAGGAAGCCGCCGTGCCCGTCGGGCACGGATTCGCCCATCTCGTCCACCACGTCCACGGCGATGCCGGGCAGCGGGACCTGCGCGGAGCCGGGCTTGGTGGCGGTGACGCCGGGCAGCGGGGCGATCATCTGCGCACCGGTTTCGGTCTGCCACCAGGTGTCCACGATGGGGGTCCGGTCCCCGCCGATGACCTTTCGGTACCACATCCAGGCCTCGGGGTTGATGGGTTCGCCCACGGAACCGAGGACGCGGAGGGAGGACAGGTCGTACTTGTCCGGGATTTCCCGGCCCCACTTCATGAACGTCCGGATCGCTGTGGGGGCGGTGTAGAGGATGGAGACCTTGTACTTTTCGATGATCTCCCACCAGCGGCCCTGGTGCGGGGAATCCGGGGTGCCTTCGTACATCACTTGGGTGGCGCCGTTGATGAGCGGGGCGTAGGTGACGTAGGAGTGGCCGGTGACCCAGCCGACGTCGGCCGTGCACCAGTACACGTCCGTGTCCGGGTGCAGGTCGAACACTGCCTTGTGCGTGTACGCGGTCTGGGTGAGGTACCCGCCGGTGGTGTGCAGGATGCCCTTGGGCCTGCCGGTGGTGCCGGACGTGTAGAGGATGAACAGCGGGTGCTCCGAATCATGGCCCACCGCTGTGTGCTCGGCGGAGGCCGCCTCGACGGTGTCGGCCCACCAGTGGTCCCGGCCCTCCACCCATGTCACTGACTGCTGATTCCGTTGTACTACGACGACGTTCTCAACAGTGTGTCCAGGGCGGGCGAGAGCATCATCCACGGCGCTCTTCAAGGCGCTGGGCTTGCCGCGGCGGTAGGTGCCGTCCGCGGTTACCACGAGTTTGGCTTCGGCGTCCTCGATCCTGGAACGCAGCGCATCGGCGGAGAAGCCGCCGAACACCACGGAGTGCACGGCGCCGATGCGGGCGCAGGCCAGCAGCGTGATGACGGCCTCCGGGATCATCGGCAGGTACACGGCAACGCGGTCGCCCTTGACGACGCCGAGGGACTCGAAAGCGTTGGCGGCTTTCTTTACCTCTTCGGTCAGCTGCGCGTAGGTGTACGTGCGGGTGTCGCCGGGTTCGCCCTCGAAGTAGATGGCTACCCGGTCGCCGCGTCCCTTCTCCACATGCCGGTCCAGCGCGTTGTAGGCGGCGTTGACCTCCCCGCCCACGAACCACTTCGCGAACGGCGGATTGGACCAGTCCAAAGCCTGGTCAAAGTCCTTGCTCCACGTCAGCAGCTCACGCGCCTGCTTCGCCCAGAAAGCCGGCCGGTCGGCAGCGGCCTCTTCATATTCCGAGGCCTTAACCACGGCGTCAGCGGCGAACTCGGGAGTGGGCGGAAACACCCGGTCCTCCCGGAGCAGGTTTTCAAAGGCATCGCCTTGCTTGGCGTGAGTCATAGAGATGTTCATGGTGATGTGTTTACCTTCCATGTAGGGGAACCGCGGCAGGGTCCGCCTTCACTCGGAAGCGGAGGTACCGTCGGGCACGAAACCGGCGCCGCACGAAGGATGGTTTCCTGGTGCGGCGCCGGCCGTGAAGTGAGGTTTAGTGCTGGTTCTTTCGTTCCGGTTACTTAGGCGCGGCGATACCGACTGCGTCTGTAGCCTCGTGGTCACCCTGGAGGAGGGTGTGAGGATTGGTGAACTGGCCATCGATCTCGACGTACCCCATGTAGTTGTCTCCCGAGTCCCAACCAAGCAGGCGCTGGATCTCTTCCGGCAGTTCCTTCAGTGTCGCGAGGGGGAGTGAAAGGTACTGGTTTTCCTCTTGGCGCAGGTTTGCAAGGTCGTAGGCCATGGTGAGGCCTGTCCGCGGCGCCGTGGAGGAGTTATTTCCTCCGCCGTGGTACGTCGAGCCGATCCAGATCAGGGCGGAACCGGCTGTCATCTCCGTGGAAATGGCTTCTTCGTTTAGCGGCATACGCTCGTCGTCCCACTTGTGGCTTTCCGGAATGACCAGTGTGCCGCCGTTTTCCTTGGTGAAGTCAGAAACCGCTACCATGATCTGGACGCGGCCTTCCCGGTTGTAGTCCGGGTGGCGCCACAGGAACACCATGTCATCGCGGTGCAAAGGCTGGGCGCCCTGGCCGGGATGAATCTGGATGGCTTGTGTAACTCCGATCTGGATGTCCGGGACGATTGTCTGTCGTGTCTGTCCGATCCAGATATCGATGGTTTTCTGCAGGATGTTTTTGGCAATCCCGTAGTACAAGGGGTTGAGGGCGATATCGACCATGTGCTTGGACCGCGCGAAAAGCTTTCCTGCACGTCGGGTCTGGGCACCGAGGAACTCCGCCTCTTCGCCGAAAGAGACTTCCTTGTTGAACGTTCGATCCAGGTCTGCACGGAGGCCTGCGATGGTTTCGTCGTCAAAAAGACCCTCAATGATCACTCCGCCATCGCGGTAGATAACTTCGACGGCTTCTTCGACGGAGGCAGTGTTAGGCAGAGTGGTCAGTTTGACGTCCGCTGACACATTCGTTTCACTCATGGTTCAGTTTCCTTAGTTCTTAATTGGGCTATTGATGCGGGGGTTTGCGAAATTTGCGGGACCGTCACGGCCGCCCCTTGGGCACCTAGGGGAGTGGGCCGTCAGCAGGGTACTTCCATAGGGGCCTCGTCTTGTTCCTGGGTATTACTTTCACTACGGCAGCCGGTGGAAGTCTCCGCCGCAGGCTTGGGAAATGCAAGGGTGTCGGTGGGAAGGATGTTCCCTCTCGAGGCCGGACATTTGCCGCAGTTCCGGCAACTGGAAGAGAGAGGGAGGCGCCGAATGGCTGCTCTTGATTTCATTTTGGACCTGCCTTTTCTTATTAGATGGTTTCCCGTTTTTCGGCTGCTGAGGCGGCGCTGATGAGGGCGAAGATGATAACCAGCAACGTCATCGCCAGAGCTGATCCCAGCGGCCAGTTGAACGTTGCGCCGAACTGGCTCTGGATGAGATTGGCGATCATGATGTTTTCCGGTGCCCCGACGAGGCTTGGGGCGAGGAAATCCCCGCCGGCCAGTCCGAGGGTGAAGATGCTACCGGCAACGACACCTGGCAGCGCCAACGGCAGAACGACCCGTCGGAAGGTAGCCAGCGGTGTCTCTCCCAGGTCCTGGGATGCCTCTATCAGAGCTACGGGGATGCGTTCCAGCGTCGTGTAGATGGTCAGGATCATGAAGGGGGTAAAGATCGAGACGAGGGTGATGATGACTGCGGCAGGTGTGTACAGCAGCTCAAGGGGGCTTCTGATGATGCCGAGGCTGAGGAGGGCCTCGTTGACTACGCCATGTTCACCCAGAATGATTTTCCAGGCATAGGCCCGGACGAGGTAGCTTGACCACATGGGCACGATCACCAGCATGTACACGAGCATCTTGGCGGCCCGGAGCCTGAAGGTGATGAAGTAGGCGACGGGAAAGGCGATCGCCGTGGTTATCAGGGCGACAGTCAGGCCCACTCCGATTGATCGGAGCATTACCGGGAGGTACAGCGTACTGGTGAAGGCCGTGCTGAAGGCATCGAGGCTGAATCCGGGCGTGATGTTGAGGCCATCGGTGCTCCAGAAGGCCTGGACAAAGAGCATCACGTAGCCTCCGCCCATCCATAGAGCGACCCACCCGATGATGGGGACGGCGATCAGCAGCGTCCGTGCGCGTTGGCTCTCCCACCAGCGCTCAGAACGCAAATCGGGGGAGCGGGTCAGGGTGGTCATGCCGCTGCCTTCGGCAGGATGCGGACCCAGCGCTCGTCTGCTGTGATCGTCACGCGCGTACCGGGTCGGACCAGGTTGTTTCGACCAGCCTGGACCTTCAGCAGTTGGCCATCAAGTTGAACAACAACGGTGAAGTAGCTCCCCGACAGCACTACTTCCGTGACCACTCCATTGCCGGCAATATCCGCCTGCACATTGAGGTGTTCAGGTCTGAGGCTAACGGACGCGGTGGAACCCTGGACCGTGGTGCTGGGGGCTGTGCCGTTCAGCGTGCCGATCCCGGGAACGTGCACCTTCCCGGCATCCGCGCTGCCGCTGACAATTTTTCCTTCGAGGAGGTTGGTCGAGCCGACGAAGCCTGCGACGAACGCGGTGGATGGCCGGTCGTAAATCTCGTTGGGGGGTGCAATTTGTTCTATTTGACCGTTCCGCATGACGCAGATGCGGTCGCTCATGGTCATTGCCTCTTCTTGATCATGAGTTACGAATACGAAGGTCGTCCCGACTTCCCGGTGAATTCTCCTGAGTTCAAGCTGCATGGATTGACGCAGGCGGTAGTCCAGTGCCCCCAGCGGTTCATCCAGGAGGAGGACTTTTGGTCGCATGACAAGGGCCCGGGCGAGGGCTACACGCTGCTGCTGACCTCCTGAGAGCTGAGCAGGTCGTCGTTTTTCCAGCCCTTGAATGTCCATCAGTTCCAGCATGGACTGGACCTGATGGCGTTTCGCTGCGCCGCGGACCCCGCTGTGATGGAGGCCGTAGCCTATGTTTCCGGCGACATCCAGGTGAGGAAAGAGGGCATACTGCTGGAAAACGGTGTTCACAGGCCGGCGGAAAGGCGGAACCTTGGACACGTCCTGTCCGTCAATCACGATTGTCCCGGTATCTGGGTTCTCAAACCCCCCGATCATTCGCAACGTGGTCGTTTTCCCGCAACCGGAGGGACCGAGGAGCGTGAGGAATTCTCCTGCCTCTATGTGCAACGTGAGATTATCGACAGCCGCCCGGGCACCTCCGTAGCGTTTTGAAACGCCGAGGACGCCGACGGCTCCTTCCCGCGCCTCAGTTTTCGCGCCTCTGATCGATGTGGTTGTCATGCTCCCTGAACCTCGTTCAGCACATCAAGGTAGGCCTGGCGGTTGGGGACCCGTTCCCACCAGGACGCCCGATCAAAGAATGAGGGATCTTCAAGCCTGTACCCCTCGACGTACTCCTTGGACATGTTCGAAATCGCGGCCTGGGACGTAACACCGTATCCGGTGACATCGGCAATTTTTTTCTGCACGTCGGCTTCCAGGACATAGTCCATCCAGGCCATGGCAGTAGCGGGGTTGGTGGATGTTGCGGGGATCATCCAGGTATCCCAGTACCCGGTGAATCCCTCCTGCGGGAGAATCTCCTGAACGTTCAGTCCTCGAGCCTTGAGTTGAGCTGCGTGGAATCCTCCCCAGCAGCTTGCGACGTCAACTTCCCTGTTCGTGAAGAGTTCAGTCAGTTCGCCCGCCGATGACCAATACTTCTTCAGCAGGGGACGCTGGGCGAGGAGCTCCGTTTTGACTGCTGCCAGTTCGGCTTCGGAAAGGGAGAACACGTTCTCCTGACCAAGGTGGAAGGATGTATTCCAGATGGAAGAGATGTCATTCCAGACAGTGCTGCGCTTTGCGTACTTTTCATCCCACAGCAGCGACCAGTTCGGTGCAGGGTCCTTGAGGACATCTGCATTAACTAAGAGGGCAATGAAGCCAAACATCATTGGCGTGCCGTAGGTCAGACCGTCAATTACAACGTTCTCTGCAGTTCTGAACTTCGGAAACGCGTTGCCGAGCTGTGGCACCCGGTTCTGGTCAATGGGGCGCACGAGGCCAGCGTCAATTAGGGCGCCGGTTGAATCGCATGATGGGGACGCTAGATCGTAGGTCCCCTTGGCTGACCGGAGCTTTGTGATCATTTCATCGTTGCTGCCGACGTAGCTGGCGTTGACCTTCACGCCAGTTCGCGATTCAAATTCTGAGACAAATGAAGGGTCGGCATAGCCCTCCCAAGTTAGGAGATTCAGAGTTCCCCCGATGTCTCCGTCCACTTTGGTATCTGTGAGCCGGGTACTTCCCTTGGATGATCCGCAGGCGGCGAGCGCAGGGGCTGCAAAGATACCCGCAAGTCCAAGCCCTCCTGCCTTGAGGAGTGCTCGGCGGCGGAAGCCGCCCTGGGCAAAATGCGTCATGGAGTTTCCTTCGAAGAGGTGGTAGACGCGACGTCGACAGTACCTGGTGCGACAGCCGCTGTTTCACGGGTAAGACGGGTTGAAATAACAATCAAGATGACGCTGACGAGAATGACCAGAGTCGATACAGCATTGATTTCGGGCGTGAAGCCCTTCCGTAGCGCTGAGTAGATGTAGATCGGCAAAGTGTTTTCGGTGCCGATGATGAAGAAGGTCACGGGAATCTCGTCGAAAGATAAGGTGAACGAAAGCAGAGCGCTGGCCAGAATGGCGACGCGCAGTTGGGGAACAGTGGTGTGCCAAAAGGTTTTCCAACGTGACGCACCTAGATCCATGGACGCTTCCTCAACCGTGCCCCCCAGTCGTAGCAGCCGGGCGTAGCAGGTGGTGAGGACCGTCGATGTGAGTGCCGTTCCGTGGGCAATCATCACGCCCGTCAGGGTGAGCGGAATGCCCAGCGCTGAGTAGAACGTTAGAAATGCGACGCCTGTGATGACGCCCGGAAGGACCAGGGGCAACAGAACAAACCGCCGGAACAGGTCCTTCCCCGGAAACGGGTAGCGATGAATGAGAACGGCCGCCGGAACACCAAGACTGATCGCGATGACCACTGCCCCGCTGGCCACTACCACCGAATTCCACAACGCTGTGAGCATTTCGGAGTTGGAAAGAGCGGCTTCGTACCAGGCCCAGGTAAAGCCTTGGAGCGGTAATGATGAGCTCGAATTCTCCATGAACGAAAAGACACCGATCGT
The DNA here is from genome assembly GCF_046097905.1 of Pseudarthrobacter sp. NKDBFgelt. Taxonomy (NCBI): domain Bacteria; kingdom Bacillati; phylum Actinomycetota; class Actinomycetes; order Micrococcales; family Micrococcaceae; genus Pseudarthrobacter; species Pseudarthrobacter sp. NKDBFgelt. Next base: position 108,222 of record NZ_JBJURL010000001.1, read on the forward strand.
CAATATCGGGGCGTACAAGAAGCCGAATACCAGAACCGCCCACACCCCCAGCGTCGTCACCCGCGGCAACGTTCGAGTTGAATTCATCACCCCTCCAATCGATTCTGGGCAAGTGGATTGGTCATAAGAACTAACCGACTGACTTGACCAACTGAACAACTCCTGAGTAAATGTTGGACTGTGATCCACTTCATGTCAATAGGGGATTCAGACAGATCAGCTAGCTGGGGTCCTGCAATGGCCCACCTGACAAGGCACGGGAAGGTTGGCGAACCTGTTGGCAAGCCACCAGACCCGGGACCTCAGTTGCCAAAGACCGATGACAAAGTGTGTGCACCTGCACATTTCACATCCCTGCGTTCGAGTTCCACTCTGGACGCAGAACGAAGACTGGCGACAACGCCACGAAAAAGTAGGCCAGAGGCCGTAAAAATAGTCATCCGACCATGTATCAGGCGGGTACAACCGAAGGGGCATTCCGTGAACTCTTACCCAGACTCCGCTACACGTCACTATGACTGGGCCGCCCTAGACAACGGCGATTTCGTCCTGCTCTCGGCCCCGAACGGCCAGCGGATCGCGGGCACCGTAGAGGACCGTACGGAGGATTCCACCATCATTTGGGTGAGGAACCTTCACAATGAGCGCAAGCTTTTCCACATAGACGACGGCTACAAAGTCGTGCCCACCCGCCTGGAACACCACCTGCCCCAGGACGCGGCCCGCTAGGGAAGAAAGCCGAGGGCATGCCGCAACTCCTCCTCCCTGGAATGTGTCGTAGACAGGTTGGGCGGCACCTACAGCGACACGGTCTCATGTCGCTTGCTTCGAAGCCCTGCATTGAAACGACCTCGAAAAATCGACCCCGTAGGAGGGCAAATTGATTCGTAGTATCTTCCACGACCCTTTGGAAGCCCTCACACCAACAAGAAGCCGTGATGAGAGGCAACAGACCCCTGAAACACCAATTCGCCGCACACGGCGCCGTCAGATAGCTCCCTCCAAAGCAAGGGCTCAAGCAGTGGAATTGGTCGTCCAGGACCTCAAAAATCTAGCCGCAGACTCGGCAGTATCCTCTGGATATCTGGCCAAGAGGTAGCAAAGATATTTGAAACGGAGGCCAGTGGCAGGATCGAAAAGTCGTCACGAGTCATCCCTGACTACCCTTTCCATGCACCAAAACTGGTGCATATTCAATCTCCGGCGCCGGCACGCGGACCGCAACACGCAGCCCGAAGGACGGGCGTCGGCGCCGGACCCCTGTCCAGCGGCAACTCTGCATGTGCACTCCATCCCAGCCGCACGCCACGAAACACGCAAAAGTCCACATTCAAGCAGCTTCCAGCCTCCTGATGCCTGCAGCCCTCCATTCGAATGCCCACCACGCCCTCCGCAACAGCACCCGGAATCCTGGGAGCAGGGCCAAGCGACGGAAACCACCCATGGTTGGCGCTCCCAGGATCACCACACCTGGCACTCAAATGTCTCACCTAAGCCCTAAATAATTCACGAAGCAGCTCCAACCATGACGGTGATGCGGTACCAACACCTTCAGTGTTAAAGTCCGCGCACAAACCTGTGAAAGGGACAACATGACCAACTGGCGGATCAGGGATTTCCACTCGGCAGATTTGGACGGGATCCTGCATCTCTGGGAGACCTTGAAGGGGAGCAATGTTGAACCCGTCCCTGCCCTTTCCGAGGTGCTGGCGTCCTGTGAGAAAGACCATGCCGTGGTGGCCGTTCAGAGCGATCAGGTGGTGGCCGCCGCCGCGGACGTGCTGCTCACGATCAGGGCTGGATCGTTTTCCTGGCCACCCTGCCCGAATACCGCGGTCGCGGGATCGGCACCTCGCTGCTGGCCGCCGTCGAAAACCGCATAGCACCGCACGGGCTGAACGACGCATTCAACACAAGCCACGTCTCCACCGGCGCTGATGAGACGAAGCAAGTCTCAGCCTCTAGAGCGCTTGTGACTGCGCCGATAACCGTGATTCCGTTAACTTTCCTCTCTCGGCCAAGTCGGCCGTCTACGATGTCGCGCGGGCGTGTGCAGAGGCCTCTCCTCTTCCCGATTAATAGGGGAGGGTGAGGGGGAGGAACAGTACGGCTTTTTGGGGAATTCTTCCCATGTCCTGTACGTTGCAGGACCGGTAACCCACCCCAACAGAGAAGAGATGCACCGCTGTGGCAACCGATTACGACGAACTGCGCACCGACGTTAAGGAGTCCCAGGAAAATTCGCTGGAGGCCCTGAAGTCCGCCAAAGCGCCGGATGCGAAGTCTGTGGTTCAGGAACTCGACGAGGTTGACACCCTCGACGGCCTGACCCCGGGCGGCGAGTTCATTGCCGAAGAGCTCGTTGTGCAGGTCATTCCGCAGGCTGATGATGAGTTCACCTGTTACTCGTGTTTCCTGGTCCGCCACCGTTCGCAGAAGGCGCGCGAGAAGGACGGCCATGCCTACTGTGTCGAATGCGAGGGCTGAGGCCCCCCGCTATTGGCCGACTGCCCCGGAGCAGGTCTGGGACAGCATCCGCGAACGTGAGGCTCGACTCTCTTGTAGCGGAAAAGGAATATGGAAGCCTTCCAGTGCCTTGTTGCTGGTGGGGCCGCTGACTGTTGGCTGCCTCCTTGGAAAGGACCCTTTTGCCCACATTTTTCATTCCCTTCACCATGCGCGCGTCAGCCCGCAAAGACCACCGCGGCACCTTCCGCACTGACATTGAACGACTGAGCGCCGGACACCGGCACTGGGCGCCCCTTGACGTGCTCAGGTCCACGAATACCCAGGCTGTTTTCCGCGGTGCCGTCCCGAAGGGCGCACACACCGCGACTGATGCGAGCCTTGCACGCTTCCTCCAGGATCGTCTCGCCACTGCTGAAATCCACGTGGACCTTAGCGTCGCAATCGAGCGATAGCCCGCTCCAAAGCCCCGGACGGCGGTTTCTTGTGCCCGCCTTAATCACGAGTCCGGTCAGGCCAAAGGAGCAGCGATCGGCGTGGCGTCAGAATAGGGCGGGATTCTCGTTTTATTGACAGTCGCTCATGTTGTTCTCAAACCCCACCCTGACAGTTGGAGGGGCAGGAAACTGAGCTGCTGTGGCCCGAGAACTGTCAAAATGGTGCGAAGAATCGGGTCTTGATGGAAGTCGCTTAGCGAAGGGGCGGACGATGTCACCTCCTGCTGTTCGTCAGGTATCTGAGAACCAGACCGGAGCTCCACCGACGGGCAAGTCTTCCCATGTCACGCGCCCCTACGTCATGTTGGGGTGTAGCTCATCTGACTGGGAATCTAAGGGCGTTGAGCAAGAGCTGCAGCTGGGGTCCGAGGACTTCTGAGTCATAGAGACCGGCGGGCCACAATGGCAGGACGGATAGAGCCCGTGCATGAATTAGTTGAAGGACCCCAATCCGATAAGGACCTCTATGTCGTCCAGGGTGGGCTGAAAGCGGCTCGAAGCCGCCAGTAACACTTAGCCGTGTGTCCTACATGCTGAAGTTTCCATCCTCAAAAGGTCACGTCGCTACGAAAGAGGTGGACAGTATTAGGTCGGGAAGGAACTGCCATGGAACTGAATCGAAATGACCAAGATCATCCTCTAGGCAAATAGTCACCGCTCTTGTACATTGAACAAGAGCGGTGACTATTAGGAGTGGAAGATGAGGCTAACCTTCTTAGGGCCAGGAAATATCGGAAGCGGCATGGTCCACCGGCTCTTGGAGCGCGGCCACGATGTGAGACTCTGGGCCCGGAATCCAGATCGCGTGCAGGATCTTCTCGCGGAGGGAGCCGTGTGGGCCGGGACGCCGTTGGAGGCGACTGCTCACGCGGATATCGTGCTGAGCTGCTTGGGGTCACCGCAGGCTGTGCGTGAAGTCTTCATCACAAGTGGCGTCCTCGCCGCCGCCCACTCGGGTCAAACCTTTGTTGAACATGGCACATTCCCGCCCGAGTTTGCGGTGGAACTTTCTGCTTTGGCTTTATCCAGAGGCAGTGCATTCGTGGATGCCCCTGTCTCCGGCGGCCCGGAGGGCGCACGCAGCGGGACCCTAACCCTCATGATCGGCGGCGATGCCGGGGTGGTGGAGAAGATCGGCCCGGTGCTTGAAACGTACGGAAACCACCTCAATCACGTGGGGCCAGTCGGATCAGGTCAGAAGCTCAAAATGATTAACCAGGTTCTGGTGGCGATTCACGCGGCGGCGGCTGCCGAGGCCGCCGCCGCCATGCTGAGCGCCGGCCTCGATCCGTTACCTGCTGTGAATGCCCTTAAGGGCGGCTGGGCGCAGTCTGCCATGTTGGAGCGCAATCTTCCGCGGATATTCGCTGCTGACGTGGCGGACTCGGGTGCCACCATCGGGGGATTCGCCGACGTCCTCGACGAGGTCGCCGATTACGTCGACCAACTGCGAGTCCCAATGCCTTTGTTTGATCTGGCCAGGGAGGCATTTGCTGTTGCCGTCGCCCGAGGCCACGGGGCCGATGACCTGTCAGCCGTTGGCCGTCCGGACTCCCGTGTCTGACATGCGTACATTGAACCCGGAACCTTGGTCTGAGGACTTCACTGCCCATGCCTCTACCATGTCCGGTGACCTCCCGTACGGTGACAGGTTTGCTACCTTCGCTGCCGCAGGTTTCACCATGGTTGAGACGTGGTGGCCTTTCCCAAGGCCGGATCCGACCATCACTGAGGTTGATAAATTCCTTTCGCTCCTCCGGGAGAACAATCTGTCCCTGATGGGCCTGAACATCTACGAAGGAAACCTCGCGGCAGGGGACAGGGGCATCGCCTCACGACCTGAATTTGCGGAGGCACTCGAGGGCAGTTTAGCCGTGGCGGCGCGGATCGGCGCCGAAACAGGTTGCCGCAATTTCAACCTCCTCTATGGAAACCGCGACCCCGGAACCGGCCGGGAGGAACAGGATGGCCAGGCACGGGAGTCTTTTAATGTGGCGGTCGAGGTGTTGGCCCCCTGCGGCGGGATGGTTCTGTTGGAACCACTTTCAGCCGCAGCAAACCCGGACTATCCCCTGCGGACGCCGCAGGATGCGTTAGACCTGCTGGAGTCCCTTGGCGAAAGAACGAGGGCCCACACCGGACTGCTGCTCGATGCGTATCACCTGGCATCCGATGCCCTGCAGAGCGGTAAAACCGACACAGCTGATGAGGGCCAAACCGGGGTCCAAGTGGCGGAACAGTACGCCGGCCAGGCAGCCCACATTCAAATTGCTGACTGTCCCGGCCGCGGGATTCCCGGTTCCGGAAGTCTGGACCTGGGGAGGCTGCTCCGAACGGCACGCGATGCCGGATATTCTGGTGAGTTCGGCTGCGAACTCCTGTGCGACGCTTCTCAGACCGTTGGCATCCGTGATGTGCTCGCCGCCCTGCTTCACTTGCCGCCGGCGCCCTAGGCACAACACTTTCTTAGCCTTACCAGCGGAACGGACTACAAAGGAGTATCCACATGTCACAACGCGGTCTACAGCAGCGCGGCGGCGCCAATTTTGCCGATGACGGCCAGGATGGGCTGCTCCACCGGGCGTTCCTCCGTGGTGAGGGGTACACCGAGGAACAGGTCCGCCGGACCCCTGTGGTGGGCATCGCCAACAGCGCCAGTGATCTCAACCCATGCAACGCAGGCCTCACGGAACTGTCCAGGCACGTGAAGGCCGGAATCGAGGCCGCAGGCGGGCTGGCGCTGGAATTTCCGACGATATCCATTTCGGAACCCTTTACCCGGCCTACCAGCCTCTACCTGCGGAACTTGATGTCCATGGACATTGAGGAAATGGTCTCCACAGCACCGATCGACGGGGTCGTGTTGCTTGGCGGCTGCGATAAGACTGTCCCTGCCCAGCTCATGGGCGCGGTCAGTGCCAACAAGCCGGCGGTCATGCTCACGGCCGGACCCCGCCCGGTCTCCTGCTTCAAAAACAAGGCCATGACCATCGACGACGTCTGGCCGCTCTGCGAGTCCCGCCGCGTCGGCGGGGTGTCGGACGAGGACTGGCAAGAGCTGGAGGGCTGCCTGAACATCAACGTCGGCACCTGCAATGTGATGGGCACTGCCTCCACCATGGCAGCCATCGCCGAAGTGCTCGGTTTCGCCTTGCCCGGCTCCGCCTTCGCCGAGGCAGGGAGCACGTCCCGGCAACAGCTCGCATACCAGTCCGGACTACAGGTCGTCGAAACCATTAGCAATGGCCGCCGCGCCGCCGAACTTGTCACTATCGAATCGCTGGAGAACGCCTTCAGGGTGGTGTGCGCCCTGGGCGGGTCCACGAACGCGGTTATCCACCTTGAAGCGATCGCTGGCCGTAGAGGGCTCAGGATTGGAGCCGAACACTTCGAGAAGTGGGCCGCCACCACGCCCTACATCGCGAACATCCGACCGGGCGGGGAACTGCTGCTCTCGGACCTGGACACCGCAGGCGGCGTACCGGCGGTACTGGACCGGCTCGGCGCCATGATCCACACCGGTACTCGCACCGCCACCGGGAGGCCCTGGTCCGCTGTGCTTGAGGACAGCACTTTCGTCCGGCATCCAGCGATCACGTCCGTGGAAAAGCCGCTGTCCCCACGCGGCGGCCTGACCATGCTGAGCGGTAACCTGGCGCCCCGGGGCGCGGTGCTGAAGACTGCCGGAACCACAGATCCACGGCTGCTTCAGCACCGCGGCCGGGCCGTGGTGTTCGAGGGCGTCGAGGACCTCAACGCCCGGATCGATGATCCGGACCTCGACGTCGATCCCGACAGCATCCTCGTGCTGCGCGGCATGGGAGTGCTCGGCGCACCCGGCATGCCCGAAGTAGGGCACATCCCCATCCCCGCCAAGCTGGCGCGCGCCGGCGTCCACGATATGGTGCGCCTCTCGGATGCCCGGATGAGCGGAACCTCCACCGGCACCGTGGTGCTCCACATCGCCCCGGAAGCGGCCGCGGGCGGCCCGCTCGGGCTTCTCCAGACCGGGGATGAAGTGGAGCTTGACGTGTCGGCAGGAATTATCCGCCATCACGTCCCGGAGGAGGATCTGCTGACACGCGCCCCGTTTTCCGCCGGGGAACCGGCGCGCCGAGGTTACGCTTGGATCCACGGCAAGCACGCCCTGCAAGCGGATCTGGGCTGCGACTTCGACTTCCTCCGGGGTGACTTTGACGGCGGCGGATCCCATGGCGGCCGGCGGGCTGTAAGGCTATCAGCCGCCGGAGGCGACGACGTCACCACAGCGACGACAACGGATAGGGAATCATGACACCAGTTTCTGCGGAACAACGAGGTCGGGACATCGCCCCGGTAGTGTCGCTGTACCCGGTCGAACCCGCGTTCCTGGTGGACGCCATCCGGCAAGGGGGCTGCACCGTGGCGGCCCTGAACGGGACCTCCCGCGGACTAGTGGTCACCGATGGCGTTCCGCCCTATGAACTCGTGGAGCTGCTGTCAAGGCACCCCGGCCTGGAGTGGGTGCAGCTTCCCTCTGCCGGGGTGGAAAGTTTCCTGCCGGCAGTGCGGTCCGCGGCCGGAGCACGGCTGACCTGGACCAGCGCCAAAGGCGCTTACGCCCAGCCAGTGGCCGAACACGCTGTCGCCCTGAGCCTGGCCCTGCTGCGCATCCTGCACCGCCGTGCCCGGACAACCAGTTGGTCCACTGTGCCGGAGGGAACGACACTGGCGGGGCTGGACGTTGTTGTCGTCGGCGCCGGAGGAATCGGCGTCGAAATCGTCCGGTTGCTCAATGTTTTCGGCGCGGATATCACAGTGGTGCGTCGCAGGCCTGAGGCGGTGCCCGGTGCGAAGCTTACAGTCGGCACCGACCGGCTGATCGATGTGCTGGCCAGCGCGGACTTGGTGATCCTCGCAGCGGCCCTCACGGATTCGACGTCGGGGCTGTTGGGTGCCGCGGAGCTGGCAGCATTGAAACCGGGCGCGAACATTGTCAACATCGCCCGTGGCGGCCTGATCGACACGGACGCCCTGCTGGTCGCGCTGCGCCACGGGCAGGTGGCCGGTGCGGCGCTGGATGTGACCGAGCCCGAGCCCCTCCCGGACGGGCACGCCCTGTGGGACGAGCCCGGTGTGCTGATTACACCGCACTCGGCGGACACCCCGGAGATGACGAAGCCGTTACTGGCCGAACGTGTTCGGATCAACGCCGCTGCGCTACACAACCGTGGGGCCCTTACCGGCGTCGTTGATGCCGGAGCAGGTTACTGATGCCGTCCAACAGGTTGAAACGCAACGCGCCGACGGGCAAGCCGCCTATCAGCCGCGAGATGGTGGTGGACGCTGCCCTGAAAATAGTGGACAACGCCGGTGCGGACAAACTGACGATGCGCGGTGTCGCAGACCTGCTGGAGGTCTACCCCACCACCATCTACTGGCATGCAGGGACTAAGGCGGAGCTCCTCGCCGCTGTGTGCGAGCGGTTGCTGGACGCTCTTGAGCTCCCCTTGATCTCTGATGATTTGGGTTGGGACGAGTGGCTCGTCACCGTGGCGCACCTGATCCGGGAGGGGCTGCGCGAGCACCCCAATGTTGTGCCCTTGATGGCATCCCAGGTGCAGGTCTCGCCGTCGTCCTTTGCCCTGGCAGAAGGGTTCTTGGCGGCGCTGTCGGCGGCAGGATTTCGGGATGAGCAGCTCGTGGAGGTTTACAACGCGGTGGTGGGGTTCGTCTTTGGCTGGGTCTTCTCCGAGCTCGCTGCACCGCCTGTTAACGCCGAGGACGGCTGGGAGGAAAGATTTTCCGGCCAGCTGCACGCGGTGGACTCGGCCCAACATCCGCACCTGCACTCCAGCCTTCATCTCCTCGAAAACCGTTCATTCATGCTCCGGGCGGTTTCCGGGAGGCAGGCCCCGATGGGTGCCAGTTTCGACACGGCGCTGGCCGTCCTGGTGGGAGGGCTTCGAAGTATCGCCCCGAGTTAGCCAGGTCAGCTGGAACGGTGCGGCGGGCCACTGACAGCCTTCAGCTGCGCCGCGAGCCCTAGGGTCAGGGACCGCAGCATGAAGTCGAAGCTGCCGTTCATCGGAGCTGCGGGCCCGGAGCTCCAGCGCAGCATAAATGCCTGGTTGGCCACGAGCGGCAGGTTGCTGCGGATTGTTGGTACGAGGGTTGTGTCGGTGGCTGTGAGTTCCGCTTCAAAGTGCTCCCGCCACGTGGAATCGGCGTCCTGCGGGTCGGCCGCGAACTCGCCCGAAATCCAGCCGAAGATGCTGCCCAGGACGTTGTTGTAGGCGAACAGCAGCGTGTTGCCGTGGAATCCCGCAGCGCTCAGGACCGCGAGCGTCCGTTCTGCCAGCAGGAGCGAGGAAGTGCTGACCTGCAGTTGGCTGACGAAGTAGGCGGCAAGGTGTGGATGGGTTCCCAGTACCCGGCGGGCGTCGACTCCCATGGCTACGATCCAGTCCTGCCAGGCCGTGCCGTCCAGCGGCGGAAGCTCTATCTCTTCGAGCACCCGCTGGCATACCAGGGCCAGGAGTTGGGCTTTGTTCCCCGCGTGCCAGTACAGGGCTGTGGGATAAACGCCCATCTCTTTGGCAAGTCCGCGCATGCTCAGGGAATCGAAACCGTCCCGGTCCACCATGGCCAGGGCCGCGTCGACGACGTCATCCGGGCTGAGCGGGACCCGCGCCGGTGCGCGGGTCCCGTCCGGTCGAAGCCGCAGGCGGGAGGTCACCATCACTCCAACAGCCGTGCCGGGTTGCCGGTGATAATTTCCTTGAATTCCCCCTCGTCCAGGCCCGCCGCGAGGAGGGCGTCGCGGAAACCGCCGAGCACGAAGCCAAAGCCGTTGCCGCCGTAGGCGGACAGCTGGGACATGATGCAGACATCGTGTGCCAACAGGATCCGCTCCAAGTAGCCGGCCCTGACCAGCTCCATGACCTGCCCGACCCGATGGGCGACTTCGCGCGGATTCTTGGAATTGATGGTATCCAGGCCCACGAACACGCCTTCCTTCGCGAGTTGGAGGGCGTAGCCAGGCGTGGGCACCGTATCGGTGTGGCCGATGACGATCTTGGCTGGGTCCGCGCCCTCAGCGCGGAGGATCTCCAACTGCTCCAGCCCCACGTGCCAGCGGGCGGCGTGCGTGTAGACGGCGGCACCAGTTTTCAGGTGTGCCCGCGCGGAGGCCCTGAACACTTGGGCTTCAAGCTCCGAGACGTACCATCTATCGGCCCCGATTTCACCGATGATCCCTGCCCTGGCGGTTGTGCCCGGGATCCCTTCGGTGAGGTCACGGATCATTTCCTCGGCAATGCCGTCCGTGCCAACCTCTCTGATCAAGTCCGCGGGCAGGAACGGGTCGCGGTAGCGGCCGGCTCCGAGGACTACGTGCACGCCTGTGGCTTTGGAGATCCGCTGTATTCCTTCTACAGCTTTGGGGTTGCGGGTCTGTCCGTGGTGGTGGGCATCGAAACCGGGATCGGAGTCCGGCGTCGAGCCAGGCGTCAGTTCCGCGGTCGTCAGGTCGAATATGGTGCCTCCGCCTTGGCGGGCGAACACGTTGAGTTCATCGATGAGGAGGGCTTCGTCGTGGACGAGGCCGTCCCCGCGGCGTTCCTGCATCATGTTGATGAAGAGGTGCTCGTGGCTGAGGGTGGGGCCGAGGTCGTCGGTGCTGACCTCGCCGAGTGCTGTAGCGACGGTGCTCATGAGGCTGCGCCCACGAGGCCCAGTTCGGCCGAGACATCGGCCAGGGCTGCGTCGATCCGTTCGAGCAGCAGGTCTACTTCATCGGTGGTGATGGTTAGCGGCGGTGCCACTTGGACGGCGTCGTTGTATCCGCCGGTGCAGGCGTAAATCACCGCTCCGTGGCCCATTGCCGCCTTCGCGATCCGGGCGGCCAGGGCGCCCTGTGGCTGCGAGGTTGTCTTGGTCTCGCGGTCTTCGACGAATTCTAAAGCCAGTTGCATGCCCAGGCCCCTAACGTCACCAATGAGGGCGTGCTTTTCCTGCAGTGCCAAAAGTCCGGCGAGCAGGTGCCGTGATGTCTCGGCTCCTCGGGTAATGAGGTCCTCGCCGGTCAGGACGTCCAGAACGGCGGAGGCGGTGGCGATGGACAGCGGGTTCCCGGCGTAGGTGTGGCCGCCCAGGATGCGGCCGGATCCCTTCTCGATGGTGTCTATGACTTTGGCGCTAACCAGGGCTGCTGCGATGGGTGTATAGCCGGCGCCGAGGCCTTTGCCGACTGCGACGATGTCGGGTTTGACGCCCCAATGGTCCACAGCCAGTGGTTTGCCGGTGCGGCCGAGTCCGGTCATGACCTCGTCGGCGACCATGAGGACACCGAATTCATCGCACAGGGCACGGAGCCCGGCGAGGTAGCCGGCCGGGGGGACGTTTGCGCCGAGGGTTGCGCCCCCTACGGGCTCGACGACGATTCCTGCCAGCCGTTCGCCGTGTTCCTCGAAGAGGCTGCGGGCTTTGGCCAACAGGTCGGTGGCGTAGTCCTGTTCAGTGCGGCCGGCAGCTTCGCGATATGTGTAGGCGGCGGGCAGCGCGGGGAAGTCGTGGGCCAGCGCGCCTGCAACAACCCGGCGGGCATGGCCGGACAGGGACAGTCCGCCCAGGGTGTTGCCGTGGTACCCGCGGTCCATGCTGAGGAACCAGCTGCGGCCCGGCTGGCCGGTCTCGCGGTGGTACTGGAGCACAAACTGCATGGCCGCTTCCACGGCCTCGGATCCACTGTTGACAAACCATACGCCCTTGTAGCCGGTGAGTTCGGCGAGCCGGTTCGCCAGTTTGTCGGTGGCTTCGCTGGTGAACGCCCCGCGATGGGTGAAAGTTACCTTGGCGGCTTGCCGGGTGATGGCCTCAATGACGTGCGGGTGGGCGTGGCCGATGGTTGTCACTACCGCGCCGGAGCAGCCGTCGATGTAGCTCTTGCCGGTGGTGTCCCACAACCAAACGCCTTTGGCATGGTCGATTGCCGGTAGTTCGGCATTGAGGACGTTATTGATCAGAGAGGACTTCATGGATCAGAGCACCGCCTGAAGGAATTCGATGGTTCGGGGGTTGGTGGGGTGGTCAATGACCTGGGCGGGCGGTCCCTGCTCGACGATGACGCCGTCTGCCATGAAGATGACGCGGTCCGCCACCTGCCGGGCGAAGCCAATCTCGTGGGTCACCACCACCATGGTCATGCCGCTTTGGGCCAGATCCTTCATGACGGCGAGGACTTCGCCGACGAGCTCCGGGTCCAGGGCGCTGGTGGGTTCGTCAAAGAGCATCAGGTCCGGCTCCATGGCCAGCGCCCGGGCGATCGCGACGCGCTGCTTTTGGCCGCCGGACAGGCTGACAGGGTAGGCCGCGGCCTTGTCTTCCAGCCCAACGCGTTTGAGGAGCCGGAGGGCATTTTCGGTTGCGGCCTTGCGGGGCTGGCGGCGCACGCCCGTGGGCGCTTCGATGATGTTCTGCAGCACGGTCATGTGCGGGAACAGGTTGAAGTGCTGGAACACCATGCCGATCTTCTCCCGGCGGCGGCACACTTCCTTGGGGGCCAGCTCGTGGAGCCTGGTGCCGTCCTGGCGGTATCCCACCAGCTGGCCGGAGATCAGGATCAGCCCCGCATCGATGGTTTCAAGGTGGTTCAGTGTCCGCAGCATGGTGGTCTTGCCGGAACCTGAGGGCCCGATGAGGCAGACCACTTCTCCGGCTTTGACCGTAAGGTCCACGCCTTTCAGGACGTGGTTGCTGCCGAAGAGCTTGTGGACGCCCGTGGCTTCGACCACGAGGGTGTCCGTGATCTGTGGCGCGGCAGCGGCGTCCGGTGTGGCGGTGCTCATGCGCGGATTCCTTTCGAGACGGCCCGTTCCAGGAAGTACTGGCCCACTGTGGCAACGGAGACAAGGATGAGGTACCAGAACGCGGCCACGGCGAGCATTTCGATCACCCGGTAGCTGGTGGCGGCGATGTTCTGCACCTGGGTCAGGAGGTCGCCGCCGGCGATCACGGAGACCAGGCTGGTTGCCTTGATCAGTGTGACGAACTGGTTACCCATCGGGGGGATGATGAGGCGAAGGGCCTGCGGCAGCATGATCCGGCGGGTGGTGCGGCCCGGTGTCATGCCCAGGGCCGAGGCGGCTTCAAGCTGGCCGCGGTCCACGGAGAGGACGCCTGCCCGGACTACTTCTGCAATGTAGGCTGCTTCGGCAAGTGCGAGCCCCACGATGGCCGCTGTGAAGGGGCCTACCACCTCGTTGGTGGGAACAGAAAAAAAGGAGATGTCGGTGAACGGGATTCCGAGGCTGATATTGCGGACGATGAGCCCGATATTTCCCCAGATCAGGAGCTGCAGCAGCACCGGCACGCCGCGGAAGACCGTCACGTAGATGGCCGAGAGGGTGCGGAGGACCTTGTTGTGCGACATCCGTCCCAGGCCGATGCCCACGCCGAGAACGACTCCCAGCAGCATAGACAGCACCGAGAGCTGGATGGTCGTCCAGACACCTCGGATGATCTGCGGCGCGAAGAGGTAGTTCAGTGTCTGGTTCCAGTCCAGGGCGGGATTGGAGATCAGCAGCCATAGGAAGCCAACAGTCAGGGCTGCCGCGAGGACGGCCAGGACCCACGGAAAATAGGAACGGCGGCGGATGACTTTGTACTCACTGGAGACGGGCACTGGGGAGCCGTCCTTCCGACGGGACGTGAGCCCCGCATGTTTCATTGCTGTTGCCATGAGGGATGGCCGCCGCTACTCGGTCGGGAAGGCAGGGGTTCCGGCGCCGTTGACCAGAATCTGCTCGGGGTCGAGGGCTGCGTCGGCAGAGTTGTACTTGTCCAAAATGGCCTTGTACGTGCCGTTGTCAACCATGGCCTTCAGTGCTCCCTGGATGGCCTCGGCCATCTCCCCGCGGTTCTTCTGCATGCCGATAGCCCAAGGGTTGTCCGGATAGCGGCCCGTGCCAAGCTCGAAGATCTGGCCGTTGCCGGCAGTCCGTGCGGTGTGGTTCAGCAGCAGGTAGGGCGCAAAATAGGCTGCGATTCGGTTGGACTGGACCTGCGCCTGTGCATCGGGAGTGCCCGGGTATTCGTTGATGGTGATTGGATCCTTGCCGCCCGCGACACACGCATCACTGAATTTCTTGACCCTTGGTATCTGCAGGCTGCCGGCATTGACGCCAATGGTCTTGCCGCAGGCAGTTTCAAGGTCGGTAATCTTGTTGGGATTGCCCTTTTGAGTCAACAGCGTGGAGCTGTTGTCCATAAGATCCACGAAGTCCAGAAGCTCCTGTCGTGCCGGGGTGTCGCCAATGACCCCCATAGAGATGTCGAAGTTTCCGGCCTGCAGGCCCGACACCACGCCGGAGAAAGCGAGCTCCTGCCACTGGACCTCGACGCCGAGTACGTCGCCGAGGCCAGCCGCAACGTCATAGGCGATGCCCGTCGGCTGCCCGTTGGCATCCAGGTAGATGGACGGAGCCACACCGTAGGGCGATGCAATGGTGAGCGTTCCCTTGTCCCGGATTTCCTGCGGCAGTTTTGCCTGCAGGTCTTTGTTCACCGTGTTCGTCGGAACCGGAGAGCTCGACTCCGTGGGTGCGGTAGCAGCCGGCGAAGAACAGCCGGTCAGCACCAGCGCGCCAGCCATGAAAAGTGCTGCGCCGACAGACAGGTCTTTTCGCGTGTGGGTAAATCGCATGGAGTGCTCCTGGAGTGTGATGTGAATAACACAGTTTTAGCATTCTCTAGTACGTCGTACAAGACCTTGTACGTTGAACAAGAATAAAGCTCGGATGTTTCACACGAATTACAGTGGCGTGTCAGGTAAGTCCTCAGCGTCCCTCACTGCAGCGGACTAAGAATCCGGCCTACAGGCTGAGAGTCGGGAGCCGGTGCTGGCGACGGTCAGGACTCATCGCTTTTCCGCCCTTTGTAGGCGCCGCGCTGCTTGGCCTAGGGGGATGCCTTCTAACTGGCGTTCCCCGATGAGGGAGCGTTCGAATTCAGCGAAGGCCCCATGACCGAGAGCATGAGGTTGGCCATGGGGAGTACTCAGTGGAGACCAGGCTTTCTTTGAGGAACTCGACCCGCACGCCTTTACGTGTCAGACCTTGCACGAGGGCACGTAAGTCATCGAGGTTGCGTGATTTCGCCGGTCCATGCTGTGCTCAATTACGGGTCCCCCTCGCGGGCGAACTGCAGCAGCTCCGTGAGTTGGGGTCTGGCGGTGTCCCTACCGGAGGCCTTGTCCGTGAAGATCCGGTCCAGAACCTGGCCTCGGAGCTGGCGTTTCTCGTTCTGGTCCATGTTGCTCACGCGCACGTACCCGGTCCGCTGTCCATTCACCGGCGCCCCCAACCCTTGTCCTGTCAGGTTATGTTTAAGGCCCGTCCCAGAAGAAGGTTAAGACATAGGGCGCGTTCGTCAGGTTGTACGCCAATCAGAGGGGAGTCTTAGGAGACCGCCTCATCGCCGCCTTGGCTGGGTCCTTCGTCCCGTTGTCGCCTTTCCTGCACTGAGTTCGGCTAGGGATGACGTAAAGAGCGGAACGTCGTTCAACGCATACTTGTCGGGTTGTTTTGGTCTGACTATTTCTTGGGTACGGCCAGCTCGCCGGTGACGTACTGCGCACGGCCGAATCCGAACGACCAATCGCCGGGAGTGTTTTCGACGTAACCGATAAAAACGTTCTCTCCGCCAACTCCCAATTCGCCCAGGCGCGCTGCGACGGCAGCAAACAGGGCCTGTTTTGCTTCTTGGCTTCGGCCGCCCTGCGTGAAGATCTGAATCATCACTACGTCGCTGGTTCGTTCAAAGCCGAGACCTGCGTCCTGAGCGAAAATCTGACCGACCGTGTGCTCGGTCAGGATGTGGAAGTAGTCGCGCTCCGGAATGCCGTACTCGGCAAGGATGGCGTCGTGGATGCCTCGGCTGAGGGTTTGAAGCTGTTCGGCGTTGCGTCCTGCGTTGACGTCGATTCGTACGAGTGGCATAAACACTCCTTTGATATGTCTTTAGAACTGGGACGGCTGCTCCCGCTTAAGGGGTGGAGCGTGGGTCGTCCTGATGGGGGTGAAGTCGTAGTTGATTCTCAACGTTCTGGACAGGGATTCCGCGATGGAATTCTCACGAGGCCTGTGGCCGACTGGGAGACCCATTCTTCATAAAAGACACCCGGAGGGGCTTAGCCCGGTAGAGTACCGAACCCAGCCCCTCGGGGCCTGAAACTGTTGCACTTGCAGCTCCGTTGGGAACTCCCAGGAGCATTGCGGCTGCACTTATGCGGCCAGGAGGCGGCCAATCGCTACGCGTCGGCTGAGGCCTGATACTGGGCCACTTCGGCCTCGAGTTCGGCCATCGCTTCGCCGCCGGCCATCAGGTCGGTGATCTCTTCGCGCGTCCGTTCGCCTTTTTTGAAGTCATCCGCTTTGCTGCCGTGGATGAGGACGGCGAACCGGTCACCGACGGTCATCGCGTGAAGTACGTTGTGGGTGACAAAAATTACGGCGAGTCCCTGAGCTCGGGCCTGCATGATGATACGGAGTACGTGGGTGGCTTCCTTGACGCCAAGGGCCGCGGTGGGCTCGTCGAGGATGAGCACGTTTGCTCCGAAGTAGACGGCGCGGGCGATGGCAAGCGACTGGCGCTCACCGCCTGAGAGGCTGCCGACGAGCCGGTTGCCGTCTGTGACGCGGGTGATACCGAGGCTTCGCATTTCCCGTACAGCGATCTCGCCTGCTGTTTTCTTGTCGAAGTGTTTGAACGGACCCCATCCTTTGGTGGGTTCAGCGCCTACAAAGAATGACCGGCCGACCCCCATGAGTGGAAAGGTCCCGCCGAATTGGTGCACTGTCGAAATGCCGTAGTGGCTGGCGTCTCGTGGGCTGTTGAAGACGACTTTCTCGCCTTTCACCTCGACGGTTCCGGCGGTTGGGGTGTGAAAGCCGGAGAGGATTTTGATGAGCGTCGATTTGCCGGCGCCGTTGTCGCCTAGGAGGCAAAGTACCTGGCCGGCGTGAACTTCCAGCGAGATGTCCGTCAGGGCGTTGGTGCCGGCGAATGACTTGCTGACGTTGGTAAGTCTGAGCAGCGGTGCAGTCATGATCAACCCTTCAATTTCTTGGTGCCGAGGCCGGAGGACAGCGCGAGTTTGCGGAACGTATTGTTCATGAGGACGGCGGCCAGGAGCAGGATGCCGAGGATGAGGCTCGCCCAGTCGGAGTTCCAGCCGGTGTAGTAGATGCCTTGGCTGACGATGGCGAATGTCATGGTTCCGAGGATGATTCCCCATACGGAGCCGTAGCCGCCGGTGAGGAGGACGCCTCCGATGACAACGGCAATGATCGAGTTGAAGACGAAGGACTGACCGTTTGATACCTGTGCGCCGTTGTAGAGAATTGTCTGGATGACTCCGACCAGGGCCGCTCCGAAGCCGCTGGCCATGAACAGGCCGACCTTGACCTTTGTGACCGGGATGCCCGTGGCGCGGGCACTTTCGGCGTCTCCGCCAACGGCGAAGATCCAGTTCCCGTACTTTGTCATCTGCAGGATCCAGGCGATCACGGCCGCGATGGCCAGGCACCAGAAGATGGCTACCTCGAACTGTCCGGCGATCAGGGTGCCGAAGACACTTTTCGAGAAGGCGTCGGGGGCGATGGGCACGCTGGTGGTGCCGGTGACGACACGGGAGAAGCCCAGCGTCAGGCCGACGAGGCTGAAATTTGTCGCGAGAGTGACGACGAATGACGGGACTTTTGTTCGGGAGACGAGGATGCCATTGATGAATCCTGTGCCTACGCCGACCGCCAGTGCTGCGAGAATTCCGACGATCATGGGCAGGCCCCAAAAGCCCGATACCGTCGCCAGCGTCATCGAACTGGCAGCGAGCACGGAGCCCACGGACAGGTCGAGTTCCCCTGCAATCATGAGCAGGCCAACCGGGATTGCGATGATCCCAAGTTCGGCGGCAATGTTCAGCCAGCTCGCCGTGCCGCCACTTGCGAGGAATTGCTCTCCGCCGAAAATAGTGAAGAAGATAAAGACACCGAGGGTGCCGATAAGGGCGCCGGTTTCAGATCGGCGGGCGAGTTGAGCGAAGGAGCGCGGCCCCGCAGCCTGGGTTTTGGGGCTGGCAGGCGCATTGCCACGGCCCGCGGGGCGAGTGATTTCAACAGTCATGAGCGTCTTTGCTGCTTTCTGGTTATTTAGCAGCGCGGTGCGCTGCGCTAGCTTTGGGTGCGGGGCTCCGTCGGATCCCCGCACCCCTAAGTGCCGGGTCCTAACGGACCCCGACCTTCGCGCCTTCGATTGCCACGTCAACGTTCGTGGAGTCGATTACGAGGGGCCCTGTGAGGTTGGGATTCGACGGTGCCAGGAGGCCGTAGGCAACGTACTGATAGGCCGAGGACACCGTGAGGAACCCCTGGAGATACGGCTGAAGGTCGAGAGCGAAGTCCTGCTTCCCTGCCTTGATCCGGTCCAGCGTGCTCGTTGAAAGTCCGAAGGTACCGAGTTTGACCTTGTCAGTTGCGTTCGCCGATTCAATCGCCGCTGCAGCGCTGTCTGCGTCTGCAGCACCAATGGTCAGAATGCCGTCGATGCTGCTGTCCTGCAGCAGCTGGGCCTTGATCGCCTGGGTCACGGCGGACGGATTGCCGAACGTCGCCGATGGCAGGGACAGCACCGATGACTTTGCACCTGCTGCATCAGCAGCGTCCTTCATTCCTTTGCAGCGGGCCTCGGTATTGGCTGCTCCCGGGACCGTATTCACACAGACGAGGTTCTTGCCTCCGTTTTTCGTGAACGTTTCCCCTCCTGTCTTACCGGAGAGGTATTCGTCTGTGCCGATGTAGGTGAGGGCGCCGACGTTCGCGGCCGCAGACGAGCCACCGGAGTTGTAGAGAATGACTGGAATGCCCTTCGCGACGATGCGCTTGAACCCGTCGTTCTGGGATTCCTCGACCCAGTTTGGACTTACGACGATGCTCGGGTTCTGCGACAGGGCAGTCTCTTCGAGTTTGGCCACGTCCGGTCCAAGGTTGTTGTAGTTCTGGGGGCCGAGGAACGTGAACTGGACTTTCGAACCGTAGGCCTTCGCTGCATCCTCGGCGCCACGTTTGATCGACGAGAAAAACGCATCACTGGAGGTTCCGCCGATCATGACGATGGAGACGTTTTTACCTCCGGCGTTATCCGTTGAACTTCCGGCGGTAGCTGTATCCACTTTGCCGCTGGAGCAGCCCCCAAGGGCAACCACGGCAACGACGGCCGAGACGGCGGCCGAGACTTTGAACAGGGGTCCGCGCTTGGCGGGGCTATTACGAACGAGCTGTGGAACGACCATGTTCGCACTGCTCCCTTCAGGTAAGGGGTGGGGTTTTAGCCGCATTCCGGGTGCGGGCATGTGACCAACCCTAGTGATCCAAGTCACGATGTCAATACATTTTGGCCTTAAAATTGGCACGAGCCAGAAAATTTCTTGGCACGAGCCAAATGTGTCGCGTCCGGTGGGCTCCCCGCCCCGTTCGGGCGGCGTTTCCTGGGTCGAGTGGCTGGCTGCTAAGTCGCGGGAAAAGTGACAGCTGGCTTGCCGGTGGACCGCGCCCTCGGCATACGAGCGGGGGGTCTCCTCCGTCCCGGCTTCGGTCTCATGGATCCGTGGGGGGCTGTTTGGTTGCTTGAGGCCGGCGCCGCCGGCCGGTACGCCCACATTGCAGATCGGTGGTCTTCCCGTGGCCATGCTCTCTTCCCCGCGCAGGGTCTTCCTCCCGCTGGCTTGGGCCAGGGCACCGGTACGGCACCGCCCTCGTCCGGGCGAACGGCATGCAGTTAGCTCTTATAGGATCGAAGCAGAACATTTAGCAGCAAGGAAAAGGGTGGGTGGGCACGATCGGGTTAGAGCAACCAGCACCGCTCGATAAAGGCCGCCGCGCCACAATGGCCGACGTCGCGGCACACGTCGGTGTCTCCCGCCAGCTTGTCGGGCTTGCTTTCAGCAACGAACCTGGAGTAGCCGATAAAACGCGCATACGCATCCTGGATGCCGCCGCCGAGCTCGGTTACAGGCCGAACACGGCTGCGCGATCGCTGCGCAGTGCATCAACGAAGTCAATCGGCGTGATTTTCCACCCTAACGAATCAGCACCCCTGGAAATCGTTGAGTGGCTCTATGAGTACGGCCGCCGCGCCGGCTACCGGGTGATCGTGAGCACAGCAACCCCTTCTCGGGAAGAGCAGCGCGCCATTGATGAGCTGATCGGCTACAGGTGTGAGGCGCTGATTCTTATCTCACCACGGGAAGACCCTGCGGCTCTCCGGTCCGCCTCCGGCCACACGCCAGTTGTTGTGATCGGCCGCGACATGCCCAACACAGAATTCGACGTTGTCCGTTCGAAGGGTGACGAAGGCATCGAAAGCATCGTGCGCCACCTGGCTGACTTGGGGCACAAGGACATCACTTACGTGCATGGCTCCGACATGTTTGAGTCCGAGCTGCGCCTTGCCGGTTACCAAAGGGCAATATCAGCACTGGGACTTTGTGAACAGGTGCTTGAGATACGCGGTGATTATACCGAGGAATCCGGCGCCAGCGCCGCCCGGTTGCTGCTCGAAGGGGAAAGACTCCCGACAGCGATTGTCTGTAACAACGATCAGGCCGCCCTGGGTCTCTCACACGTGCTTCAGCAGGCCGGGGTCCTCATTCCCGAGCATGTCTCTGTCACCGGTTATGATGACAGCCGCGTCGCCGGTTTGTCTTTCCTGGACCTCACAACAGCCCGGCAGGACCCTGAAGAAATCGGGGCTGCGGCGATCAGTGCGGCGGTCACACGCATCACCGGGTCAACCTCCCAACCGACGCAGAACTGGACCAGCGCACCACTCGTAGTCCGGGGGAGCACCAAGCCGCCTTCAAGGTGACGGGCTACGCCGGACAGTGCTCGCCCGGAGCACGCCTCAGACGAAAATGGGAAGCGTCCGCGACCATGCGACGGCGGCATCATTAGGCAGTGATCCGTCAGCGGCATCGTGACGGCCGTATTCGCCCACGCGCTCGGCTCCGAGTTCGGTGAGCACCCGGTCCACATGTTCGCTGCCCTGGCTGTACGTTTCATACGTTGAGTCGCCCAGCCCGAACATGGCGTACTTTACGCCCGAGAGGTCCGGGTGCGCCGCAGAGAGAGCCTCGTGAAAGGGGCGGGCGCTGGTGGGCAGTTCACCGTCGCCATGCGTGGAGCAGATGATGATGTAGAAGTCTTCCGAAGACAGCTCTGCGACATCGAATTCCGACATGTCGGAAATAGCGACTGCGGCTCCGCCGTCGAGTTCCTCGCCGATGTCTTCGGCGACCAGTTCTGCGTTACCTGATTCCGTGCCGTAGAGAATTACTGTCCTGCTCATGCTGATTCCTCCGTGTGTGGGGTGCTGCTGAATGTGTGGGCCTTCAGGCCTGTAAGCCCTGGCTTCCCTGCAACCAATCGTGCCGTGTCGACGGCTTCGATGATTGCATCGGCGACCATTTTTGAGTCTGCGCGGTTTTCCGGGATGGTGCCGCGGGGTCCTCGACGGAGCCAACCCGCGCAGTACAGTCCAGGTGAGAGATAGCCTCTGTCCAGGTCGCTTTCCAGCGATTCATGGTGGTCGCGCTGGATCGGTGATGCGGTCAATTCCTCGAAGCCGATCGCCGTGAGGACTCCCTCGACGTCAAGCAACAGGCTCGCATCAGTATCTGCTGTTGAACGGAACGCGATGCTCTGGACCGCATCTTTTCCGTTGACCCGCTCAGGGGTCCACCCGAAGTGGAAGTGTACGCTGCGGTCCGCCCGGGCCGGTGAAGTCCGGGCAAGTTCGGCCACGGCTTCGCGCTTGTCGGCACCGTATTCACCGGCGCCTCCTTCATCACCAAGATCTTCGGCGACGAAGCGCACGTCCGGCAGCTTTGTCAGCTCCCGCAGCATCGCAAGGTCGAACTTCGCCTGACCCGCAGCGGACCGGCCAACAATGTCGATGCGCTTTACAGATGCCGGCTCGAGTGCACGGACAACCTCCTCGGCAACGTTCAGCTCCCGAAGTCGCTCCGCAGGAGTGAGCAACAGCCTGACCAAATCGATTGCGACATTGCCGTTGCCGACGATAGCGATGCGTTCGCCGATCCTGAGACCGTCAGCATGCTCATCCGGGTGCCCGTTGATCAGCCGTGTGACGCGTCCTGCACCGTATACGCCAGGCAACCTGTCGCCCGGAACCCCGAGCGCACGGTCCCCGTGCAGCCCGCTCGCGAGCACCACAACATCGAAGCAGTCGCGCAACTCGTCGAGCATGATGCTGCTGCCGATTTCCGTTCGGCCGATGAAGCGGACGCCTTCGCGTTCAAACAAACGATCGAACTGCCGGGCAACGGCTTTAGTGCCGAGGTGGTCGGGCGCTACTCCGAAGCGGACCAACCCATAGGGCACCGGCAGGCGATCGAAGATGACGATCTCTGCTTCCTTCCACCGCTTGCGCAGAGACTGGGCGAGATAACACCCTGACGGGCCACTTCCGACGATCGCGATCGTCGGGGACGGCGTCTTGATCTCGGTCATTTCGGCTGCTCCCTTGCAGATCTTGGCCTGTCACTCCTCTGGGGACGGCCTACTAGCACGTGCTAATTAGTGCTATGCCAGAACTTTAGCACGTGCTAGGGTCTTTGCAACACCTGACTTGGAGAGTGTTCCGGGTCTAGCAACCACATCGAAAGTGGGTTTACCAATGACGATAACTCGCCAGAGCTCAGAAGCTTCCGGCCCCCTGCTCAAATGCCCGGTCACCGGTGCGGAGCTACCGGCCGACTCGCCCTTGGCCGCCGCATTCGGGGCCGAACTCAGCACGGCCACACACACCGCTGAACAGGCATCTACTACCGCAGCCACCGCGCTCTCCGCCGAAAACGGGGGAAGCTGCGACGACCATGATCCGGAAAAGCGGACCGATGCCGGTGACGGCATCAGTGATGATGCCACGATCCGGAGCGGGGATCTGGCGGTGTATTACGACCCGTTGTCCTTTTCGGCATACGAGAATCCTTACGAGCTGTACAAGGTACTGCGGGACAAGGCGCCGGTCTATTACAACGAACGCCGCAGGCTTTGGGTGGTCTCGCGCTATAACGACGTACGGGAAATCCTGAAGAACCACCAGCAGTTCTCGAGCGCTCTGGGCAATGACATGGACGGGACACACGATTCATACGGCGCCGGAAATATCGTCGCCTCCGACCAGCCTGAGCACACGTCCCTCCGCACCGCCGTACGGCGGGTGTTCGCGGCCCGGGAAATCCTCGAAAAGGAAGACGGCCTCCGCGCTTTCGCCCGTGAGCTGCTCGCCAAGCTCCACGCATCAGGTGAAGGGGACTTCGCCGAGGATGTCGCACTGCCGCTCGCAATCGCCGGCGCAATCATGCTCGTCGGTCTGCCTAAAGACGATGGACCCTGGATCCATGATCACCTGCTGCAGTCGATGGAGCGCGTGGTCGGCCAGTACGGAATACCCGAAGCAGCAGCCGCCTCCAATATCGAGGCCGAGGAGCACATCGCCCAGTGGATGGAAGAACGCTACGAGCGTTTCCGGTCAGGTGAAGAGGATGCCAGCTCTTCAGAGGCAATCGCCCAGATCTACCAGGCCGTGGGAAAGGGCAAAGTCGAATCCCAATACCAGGCCGGTCTCGCGCACCTGCTCGAGTCCGCTGCCGTAGACGCACCGTCCGCCCTGGCGACCAACATCATCACTCACCTAGATAAATTCCCCGCCTTCCATGCGTATCTTGAAAGCAACCCGGACCGGATATCGGACTTTCTGGAGGAACTGCTGCGCTACGACGCACCTGCCCAGAACCTGTGCCGGCAAACGACCGAAGAAGTTTCGATCGCAAACGTGAGGATCCCCAAGGACTCACGGGTGATGGTGCTGCTCGCATCGGCCAACCGCGACGAGGACATCTTCGACCACGCCGACTTCTTCGATATCGACCGTGAAATCACACCAAAGAACAAGATCATGACATTTGGCGAGGGAATCCATGCCTGCATGGGTTCCCCGCTCGCCCGCCTGGTAGGCCGGGTCCTGCTCGAAGAACTCGTGCAGGGCCCGCCAATCCGTGTGGTCGGCGTACCCGAGCGGTGGGCGAAACAAATGGTGCGGGGCTTCTCCAAGCTTCCCGTCAAGGTCATGCCCGCCAACCAACCCTGAACAAATCCCGCAGCACAACCAAGCCCCAGCCCCTGGCAGAGACGACAAGGATCTACACCACATGCAATATCGCACATTTGGCCGCACGGAATGGAAAGTCAGCGAGATCGCCTTTGGCGGCTGGCAAATCGGCGGGACATGGGGGGAGGTCGACGACAATGAGTCCGTCCGCACCCTCTTGTACGCATACGAGCAAGGCATCAATTTTGTCGACACCGCCGAGCTCTATGGAGGCGGGCGCAGCGAACGCGTCATTGGAGAATCGCTGCGCCAGTGGAACGGCAGCGGCGACAAAATTTACGTCGCAACGAAAATCCAGCCCGTGCGTTGGCCGGACGCCGACGAAGATAACCCCGTCATGTCGGGCCGCTACCCCTCCTGGTACCTTCGCGAGGGGGTTGAGAAGGCGCTGCGGAACCTCGGAGTGGAACGCCTGGACCTGTTGCAGCTGCACTGCTGGCTGGACGAGGGCACGAGTTCACTTGACTGGCTGGAGACCCTCAACGCGCTGCGCCTCGAAGGCAAGATTGACCAGATTGGTGTCTCAATCCGCGACTACCGCCCGGACGAGGGCATAGCTCTGGCCGAGCTGGGTCTGGTCAGCTCCATCCAGGTCATTTTTAACATGTTCGAACAGCGGCCCGCAGATGCCCTTTTCAAAGCGGCGGCGAAATCCAACACGGCGATCATCGCACGCGTGCCGTTCGATTCCGGCTCGCTCTCAGGGACATGGACGGAGGACACTTATGCATCGTGGGAGCCCGGCTCGGTGCCCGCTGAATTGTTCAGGGGTGATCGCTTCGGCGAAACATTGAAGAAGGTCAACGAGCTCAAGCAGATCATTGAACCCCATTACCCTTCGCTCGCCGAGGCTGCAATGCGGTATTCCCTCAGCGCCCCCGAAGTGGCCACGGTGATCCCCGGGATGCGGAATCCACGAAACATCGACCGCAACGTTGCATACTCCGATGGACGGGAGTTCCCCGCCAGCCTGCTGGCGGAAATTGCACCGTATAACTGGCCCAGGAATTACTACAAGTGATCGAGTACGCGCACGTTCAGGCCGAGTTGCTCTCCGCGGCCGAACTTGCCCATACCGTCGCCCGCCGGCCGATTGCTTACGTTCCGCTCGGGGCGTATGAGTTTCACGGGCCCCATCTGCCCATGGGCCTCGACGCCCTGAACGCTCACGGCGTCTGCCGGGTTGCGGCAGCCCGGAGCGGTGGCATCGTTTTGCCCCCCCTGTTCTACGGCACGGGCGGTGGCCACAGGGAATACCCCTGGACCATCATGATGGCGTCGCCGGAGCCGGTCCTGTCGCTTCTGAACACGACGCTGGCTCGGCTGCAGGACTTCGGTGTCGGGCTCGTGGTGCTGTTCAGCGGGCATTTCGCCGACGAGCAGCTCGATATGATCCGGCGTATCGAGGAGGAGTGGAACGAAGCCGGAAGTACGATGCGCGTCATCGCCAGAGCGGTCAACATGCCTCTTGGCCCGGGGTTACCTGTTCCAGACCACGCCGGCGTGTTTGAGAGCGCGCTCCTGTCCAACTTCGCCCCTGAACTCGTGCATATCGACCGGTTGCCCCCCATTGAGGAGGCGCCGTCCCCAGACCCCGGGGGAGACGAGAGCGGGCCGCACCGGCACGACCCGCAGCATCCGCTGTGGGGGGTCTTCGGCGCTGACCCGCGTCGTCTTGACTCCGGTCAGAACCTTCGGCTTCTCGACGCCCTGGTGAATTCACTCGTTGCGGATGTGAACGAGGCCTTCCACTAAAACAGGGCAGCGCGTTAGCTGCACCGCCGAAGCGGGAACTCACCATCAGGGTTCCACTTCTGGATGCAATTCGCGTCACGGGGGAATTGTTGTTCCAATTTCCTGCGTCAGCCCTCCGGCGCGCCGGAGGGGTGCTCACTGCGCCTGGACTCCCAGGCTCCGGCCGGTGCAGGAGTTTGGGTCCTGCTGTCGCGACCCTTGGGCCTGGGAGATCCATGGCCGGACCCGCACGTGCCAGAAAATGTTCCCAAAACTATTGCGCTTGTGCGTCAGCAGGGGTAGAAATGTCCTGACAATAAGTCTTATCTGCCCGGACAACGCGCTAGGGCTTCCGGCAATTCCGGAACAAGCAGCGAAAGGGTAGCCGGACACCTCGCTTGTTTCCAGCGACACCCTCAGACCGATTTAAGACACGCCGTCACCACAGCCCAATGGCCTCCGCGCCACGTGGAACCCATCAGAAAGGTCCGTAAGCACCGTGACCCACGAACTTCTCACCATCGGGCGCATCAGCGTTGATATCTACCCGAACGACATCGGTGTGGATCTGGAGGACGTCAGCTCCTTCGGAAAATACCTGGGCGGTTCCCCGTCCAATGTCGCAGTCGCGGCTGCCCGGCACGGACGCCGGACCGGCGTGATCACGCGTACCGGCGATGACGCCTTCGGAAAGTACCTCCACCGGGAACTGCATAAGTTCAACGTGGACGACACGTTCGTTACCCCCGTGCAGGAGTGGCCTACCGCCGTGACGTTCTGCGCGATCAAGCCGCCGGAGGACTTCCCCCTTTACTTTTATGGCCGTTT
Source organism: Pseudarthrobacter sp. NKDBFgelt (assembly GCF_046097905.1). Lineage (NCBI taxonomy): Bacteria > Bacillati > Actinomycetota > Actinomycetes > Micrococcales > Micrococcaceae > Pseudarthrobacter > Pseudarthrobacter sp. NKDBFgelt. The sequence goes on from NZ_JBJURL010000001.1 coordinate 134,975, forward strand.
CCCCACCGCCCCTGACCTGCAGATCCGCGCTGAGGAACTCGACCTTGACGCCATCCGGAAGGCCGGGATCTTCTGGTCCACCGTGACCGGCCTGTGCCAGGAGCCCAGCCGTGAAGCCCACATCAAAGCGCATGAGGCACGGAACCGAGACCAGCTCAGGATCGGACAGTTCACCGTCCTGGATCTCGACTACCGCCCCATGTTCTGGGCCTCGGAAGAGGAAGCCCGCGCCCAAATTGCAAAGGTCCTGCCACACGTCACCGTGGCCATCGGCAACGACAAGGAATGCGCCGTCGCTGTGGGGGAGGGGACCCCCGATGAACAGGCTGACCGGCTGCTGGATGCAGGCGTTGAGATTGCCGTCGTCAAGCTTGGCCCCGAAGGCGTCATGGCCAAGACCCGCACCGAACGCGTCGTCTCCGCCCCGGTCCCGGTTGAGACCGTCAACGGTCTCGGCGCCGGCGACTCCTTCGGGGGCGCCTTCTGCCACGGCCTGCTCTCCGGCTGGCCCCTGGCCCAGGTCCTGGACTATGCCAACGCTGCCGGCGCCATCGTGGCATCCCGCCTTTCCTGCGCTGATGCGATGCCGACGCCGGATGAGGTCACCTCGCTGCTGGCCGAACGCGGCCGCCCGGTTCCCGGCATCTCAATTCCTCAAGGAGCATCACTGTGACACTCACCCCCCTCGCCCCGAGCAACGCCCTAAACGATGACCCGCGCCGTTATGAGCACCTGAGCACCATCCGGCTCCAGGATCCGGGCGCCGTTGCACGTGCCGCAAAGGCACGCCGGCGCCACCCCGGCCCCAAATACGGGAAGCAGAATTTCATTGTGGCGGCCGACCATCCGGCACGGGGGGCCCTCGCTGTCGGTTCGGATCCTGTCGCGATGGCCGACCGGCGGCAGCTCCTGGACCGGTTGCAAATCGCATTGGCCAACCCCCACGTCGATGGTGTGCTCGCGTCCCCGGACATCATGGATGACTTGCTGCTGCTCGGGGCGCTGGAGGGCAAGCTGGTGTTTGGTTCGATGAACCGGGGCGGCCTCGCCGGGCTGGTCAACGAAATCGATGACCGGTTCACCGGCCACACCGCAGCAGCGCTGGAGGCACTTGGCGCCGACGGCGGCAAAATGCTTACCCGTATCTGCCTCGGTGACCCGGACACCGTCGCCACCCTCGAAGCCACGGCCCGGGCCATCGACTCCCTTGCCGAGCGCAAGCTCATCGCCATGGTGGAACCGTTCCTCTCGGTCCGCGAAAACGGCCGGGTCCGCAATGACCTCTCCACCGACGCCGTTATCAAGTCCATCGCCATCGCTGAAGGCCTGGGATCCACCAGCGCCTACACCTGGATGAAACTGCCCGTCGTAGCCGACATGGAACGCGTCATGGCCGCGACCACCATGCCCACAGTCCTGCTGGGCGGAGACCCGGCAGGCACCCAGGACGAAGTCTTCGCCACGTGGGAAGCGGCCCTCGCTCTGCCAGGCGTGCAGGGACTCACGGTAGGCCGCACGCTCCTCTACCCCCAGGATGGGGACGTTACTGGCGCCGTAGCCACCGCGGCCTCCCTTCTCGACCGCAGATCAGAAGCCACGGAGTAAGCGACCAATGGCAACGCGCAGAATGACGGTGGCCCAGGCCGTCGTCGAATACCTTTCCAAGCAGTACACGGTCGACACCGTCAACGGGATCGACTACCGCGAGCGGCTGATCCCGGGCACGTTCGGTATCTTCGGGCACGGCAACGTGGCTGGCGTGGGCCAGGCCCTGAAGCAGTACCAGCAGCTGGACCCCGCTATCATGCCGTACTACCAGGGCCGGAACGAGCAGGCCCAGGTCCACCAGGCCGTGGGCTATGCCCGGCACACCCGCCGCCTGCAAACGTTCGCGATCAGCACCTCGATCGGGCCGGGTTCGTCGAACCTGCTCACCGGTGCCGCGCTGGCGACGACCAACCGGCTGCCGGTGCTGCTGCTGCCCAGTGACACGTTCGCGACCCGCGCGGCGGACCCGGTACTGCAGCAGCTCGAACAGCCCTACGCATACGACATCACCGTCAACGACGCGTTCCGGCCGCTGTCCAAGTTCTTCGACCGCGTCTCCCGTCCGGAGCAGCTGTTCTCTGCGTTCCACCATGGCCTGCGTGTCCTGACGGATCCGGCCGAAACCGGGGCGGTGACCATCTCGCTGCCGCAGGATGTCCAGGCCGAGGCCTTCGACGTGCCCGAGGAGTTCCTGGCCGAGCGGGAGTGGCGGATCCGCCGCCCGGACGCGGACGACGACGACATTGCCCGCGCCGCAGCAGCAATCCGGGCCGCGAAGCGGCCGCTGATCATCGCCGGCGGCGGTGTCCTGTACGCCTACGCCAACGAGGAGCTCGCGAAGTTCGCCGAACTGACCGGCATTCCGGTGGGCAACACCCAGGCCGGGGTCGGCGTCCTGCCCTGGGACCACCAGTTCAGCCTCGGTGCCATCGGGTCAACTGGCACGACGGCGGCGAACGCGATCGCTGCGGAGGCGGACCTGATCATCGGCATCGGTACCCGGTACGAGGACTTCACCACCGCGTCCCGGACCGCATTCCAGGACCCGGACGTAAAGTTCATCAACATCAACGTCGCCGCCATCGATGCGTACAAGCACGGCACCACGCTGCCCATCGTTGCCGACGCCCGCAAAGCCTTAGTGAAGCTGAACCAGGCACTGGGCGGCTACCGGGTGGGCGCTGACCTCGAACAGCAGATCGGGGCCGAGAAGAAGCGCTGGGACGCCACCGTGGATGAGGCCTTTGATACCCGCTACACCCCTTTGCCGGCGCAGAACGAGATTATCGGCGCGACCTCGCGGGCGATGGACGCGGCCGACGTCGTAATCTGTGCCGCCGGTTCATTGCCCGGTGACCTGCACAAGATGTGGCGGGTCCGGGACCCGTTCGGCTACCACGTCGAATACGCGTACTCCTGCATGGGCTACGAAATCCCCGGCGGGATCGGCGTCAAACGCGCCGCCCTGGCCGAAGCAGCAAACGGTGGTGCCCAGCGTGATGTCGTGGTGATGGTGGGGGACGGTTCCTACCTGATGATGCACACCGAACTCGTCACCGCCGTCGCCGAACGCATCAAGCTGATCGTGGTCCTGATCCAGAACCACGGCTACGCCTCCATCGGGTCCCTCTCCGAGTCCCTCGGCTCCCAGCGGTTCGGTACCCAGTACCGGGTACTGGACGAGGCCCGGCACAGCTTCGACGAGGGCGAGACCCTGCCGGTGGACCTGGCTTTGAACGCCGAGTCCCTGGGCGTGAAGGTCATCCGGATCGAACCGGGGGAGAAGGTCATCGCCGAACTCGAACAGGCCATCCGGGATGCCAAAGCCGCACCGGAACGCGGCGGCCCGATCCTGATCCACGTCGAATCCGATCCGCTCCTGGACGCCCCCAGTTCCGAGTCGTGGTGGGACGTTCCCGTCTCCCAAGTCTCCGAGCTGGACTCCACGAAACAGGCGTTCCAAACCTATGTCGATTACAAGTCCCGCCAGCGCAAACTGCTCGGCTGAACCCCCTCCTGGCCCCCGCACGCCTTACTACTCAAGGAAGAGTCCCCATGACTGCCACCACCACTGAGACCACCACCATCAACCACTTCATCAACGGCGCCGAAACCGCCGGCGAAGGCGACCGCACCACGTCGGTCTACAACCCGGCCACCGGCCAGGTCAGCGCGGAACTTCGCCTGGCCAACCGGGCGGACCTGGACGCGACCGTCGCCGCCGCCCGCAAGGCCGCCGATACCTGGGGTGATATTTCGCTGGCCAAGCGCACCGCCGTGCTGTTCAAGTTCCGCGAACTCGTCGCAGCGCACGTGGACGACCTGGCCCAGCTGATCACGGCCGAGCACGGCAAGGTCCTCTCCGACGCCAAGGGTGAGATCGGCCGCGGCCTCGAGGTCATTGAGTTCGCCTGTGGCATCCCGTCCCTGGTCAAGGGTGATTACTCGGATCAGGTTTCCACCGGCATTGACGTCTTCTCCTTCCGCGAACCCCTGGGTGTTGTTGCCGGGATTACCCCGTTCAACTTCCCGGTCATGGTGCCTTTGTGGATGGCGCCGATGGCGATCGCTACCGGCAACGCGTTTATCCTTAAGCCCTCCGAACGCGACCCTTCGGCCTCCATGCTGCTGGCGAAGCTGTGGAAGCAGGCCGGCCTGCCCGACGGCGTGTTCCAGGTCCTGCACGGTGATAAGGAAACCGTTGACGGTCTGCTGACCCACCCGGACGTGGACGGGATCTCGTTCGTCGGGTCCACCCCGATCGCGCAGTACGTCCACGAGACCGCGACCAAGCACGGCAAAAGGGTTCAGGCCCTGGGCGGGGCGAAGAACCACGCCATCATCATGCCCGATGCGGACCTGGACAACGCCGCGGACCATCTGGCAGCTGCCGCGTTCGGCTCCGCCGGGGAACGCTGCATGGCGATCTCTGTCGCGGTCGCCGTCGGGGACGCCGCGGACCTGATCGTGAAGAAGGTCGAAGAGCGTGCCCTGGCCGTGAAGGTCAACAACGGCACCGCGCCCGACGCCGAAATGGGCCCGGTCATCACCCCGGCGTCCAAGGAACGCATCGTCAGGATCGTCACCGAAGCCGAAACCGCCGGTGCGGCGATGGTGGTGGACGGCCGCGACCTCGTCGTCCCCGGCCACGAAGACGGCTTCTGGGTCGGCCCCACCGTCATCGACCACGTCAAGACCGAAATGACCGCCTACACCGAGGAAATCTTCGGACCCGTCCTCGTGGTGGTTCGCGTTGACACCCTCGAAGACGGCATCACGCTGATCAACGCCAACCCCTACGGCAACGGCACCGCCATTTTCACCTCCTCCGGCGCCGCGGCCCGGAAGTTCCAGCGCTCCGTCACCGTCGGCATGATCGGCATCAACGTCCCCCTGCCCGTCCCGGTGGCCTACCACTCCTTCGGTGGCTGGAAAGCCTCCCTCTTCGGCGACAAGCACATCTACGGCCCCGAAGGCGTCTCCTTCTACACCCGTGGCAAGGTCATCACCTCCCGCTGGCCCGAAACCCACCACGCCTCCGGCGCCTCCTACAACTTCCCCTCCAACTGATCCCCACCGCCCAAGAAGAAGGACAACGCTGTCATGACTGAGAACAAGCTGATCATCGGCACCGCCCCCGATTCCTGGGGTGTCTGGTTCCCGGATGACCCCAAGCAGACGCCGTGGGAGCGGTTCCTCGATGAAGTGGTCGAATCCGGCTACAAGTGGATCGAGCTCGGCCCCTACGGCTACCTGCCCAACGATCCCAGCCGTCTGGCCGATGAACTGAAGCAGCGCGACCTCAAGATCTCGGCCGGTACCGTCTTCACTGCGTTCCATCGAGGTCTTGACCAGTGGCAGACCGCGTGGGAGCCTGCCCGCAAGGTAGCCGAGCTGACGGCAGCCATGGGCGGCGAGCACATTGTGGTGATCCCGGCCATGTGGCGTGACGACGTCACCGGCGAAGCCGTCGAAAGCGGCCAGCTCACCGAGAAGGCCTGGAGCGACCTGTTTACCGGCCACAACCGTTTGGGCAAGACCCTGCTGGAGGACTTTGGCCTGAAGCAGCAGTTCCACTCCCACGCCGATTCGCACGTCGGGGCCCAGGAGGACATCGAAACGCTGCTGGCAGCAACCGACCCCACGTACCTGAACCTGTGCCTGGACACCGGGCACGCCGAATACTGCGGCGCCTCCAGCCTCGAGCTGATCAAGAACTACCCGGACCGCATCGGCTACCTGCACCTGAAGCAGATCAACCCGGAGATCCTGAAGAAGGTCAACGAGGAAAACATGACCTGGGCCGCAGCGAACCTGGCCGGCGTCATGACCGAGCCGCCGAATGGCCTGCCGGACCTCCGCGCCGTCATCGAAGCCGTAGAGGCACTGAACCGCCCCATCTTCGGCATCGTGGAGCAGGACATGTACCCCGTAGCGTTCGATGTACCCATGCCCATCGCCAAGCGCACCCGCAACTACCTGCTGTCCTGCGGTTCCCGCACTACGGTCAGCTGAGACACCCTCCCTCACTTTCGCAAGCCTCACCCCAAAGGAATGAACCATGACTGAAACCCTTCGCGTCGCCGTCATCGGCGCCGGCCGCATGGGCGCGGACCACATCCAGCGCCTCCACCACCGCATCCATGGCGCCGAAGTGGCAGCCGTTGTCGATGTTGACCTGGCCCGCGCCCAGGCCGCCATCGAAGGCATCCCCGGTGCCGTTGCCCTGGCCGACGCCGAGGAAGCCCTCAACAACGGCGACGTCAACGCCGTCCTCATCGCCACGCCAGGCTTCCTGCACGAGGACATCCTCTACAAAGCCCTCGAGAAGGATTTCCCGATTCTCTGCGAAAAGCCGCTCACACCGGATGCAGAAAGCGCGTGGAAGATCGTCGAAGCCGAAACTGCGCTTGGCCACAAACTCATCCAAGTGGGCTTTATGCGCCGATTCGACGCCGAATACGCCGCCTTAGGTTCAGTGATCCGTGACCGTGAGCTTGGCGAGCTGCTGATGCTTCACCACCAGCACCGTAATCCAAGCACCCCCGAGGGTTTCACCGACGAGATGCTGATCAACGATTCGGTCGTGCACGAATTTGACGCCATCCGCTTCTTCACCGGCGAGGAAATCACGTCCGTGCAGGTCCGGCTGGGTAAGACCACGAAGAACGCTCCGTCCGGTCAGCACGACCCCCAGCAAGTCCTGCTGGAGACCGAATCAGGCGTTCTGGCCGACGTGGAAATCTACGTCAATGCCAAGTTCGGCTACGAAGTGGCCACCCAAGCCTCCTTCGAGGAGGGCATCGTCAGCATCGGCGGCGACAAGGGACCATATACCCGCAGCGCCGGCCGCTGGGGCGGCAACGTCACTCCCGGCTTCGAGGAGCGTTTCGGTGCGGCTTACGACGTCGAAATCCAGTCGTGGGTGGACGCCGCCCGCCGCGGCGAAATAGGCGGTCCGACCGCGTGGGACGGGTACGCCACCGCAGCCTGCTGCGAGGCCGGCGTCGAGGCACAGAAGAACGGCGAAAAGGTCGCCGTCAAGCTGAACTCCAAGCCTGCCCTCTACAGCTAGGAACCGGCGGGGAGGGGCTGCAGCCCCCTCCCCGGTCCTTCCACCGTACCTACAATTGACTCACCCACAATGGAGTGTCCCACGTGAAAATTGCACTTGACCCCACCCCTTTCCACCACTCGCACAGCCTGCTCGAGTTCCCCGGGGTGGTGGCGGACCTCGGCTACAAGTACATGCAGTTGACCCCGCACGCGGACTTCATCCCCTTCTACAACCATCCGAAGGCCGACGATGAGCTGGTGGGCCAGCTCAACAAAGCGTGCCTGGATGCGGGAATTGAAATCGCGTCCGTCCTGCCGGTCCTTCGCTGGTCCGGGCCGGACGAGGATGCCCGGGAAGCGGCTGTCCGCTATTGGAAGCGCGCCATCCAGATCACCGTGGACCTCGGAGTCAGCACTATGAACACCGAATTCAGCGGCCGGCCGGAAAAGGCCGAAGAATCAGAGCGGGCCTTTTACCGCTCCATGGAGGAACTGCTTCCGATCATCGAGCGCGAGGGCATTGACTTGCTGATCGATCCGCACCCGGACGACTTCGTCGAGGAAGGGCTGGCTGCCATCCGTGTGATCAGGGGACTGAACTCCAAGAACGTGGGCATCGTTTACGTCGCTTCCCACAGCTTCCACATGAAGAACGCGCCCCTGGACATCATGCGGGCAGCGGGCGACAAGCTCCGCCTCGTCCACGTCGCCGACACCATGGACCACCACGCGTCCCACGGACTCCGCTACATCACCAACCCGCCGGGCAATCCCGTCCGCGTCCACCAGCACCTCAAGATCGGTGACGGGGACGTCAACTGGGACGAGTTCTTCGGCGGTCTCAAGGAAATCGGCTTCCTGGACCGCGACAATACCGTGATGGTTTCCAGCGTCTTTGCTGAGGACGACAACGCCGCAGAGGTTTCCCGCTACCAGCTGGAGACCATGCAGCAGTACGTCCAGAAAAACAACAGCTGACGGCAAACTGGTCCCTCGTGGAACACACCGTTTTCCCGCCAGTGGACGCTGAACTGTCCATTGAGCTGCGAACCGCACCACCCGAATCTCCCTGAAACCCATTCCTAAATGCCAGTCGTCCCAAGCGACAACGCACGACTTGCCCAACCCGACAAAGGAGTCCCATGGCAACCCTCCAATCCCACCCGGGAGCATCCAATCCGACACCCCTTCCACCCCTGACCAACGGGCCCCACCGCAAGCGCCTTGGACTGGTGGCCCTCACGGCGACGTTCGGCGGCCTGCTCTTCGGTTACGACACAGGGGTCATCAACGGCGCGCTGCGCCCAATGACCTCTGAACTGGGTCTCACCCCCCTCACAGAAGGGATTGTGACCAGTTCTCTCCTGTTTGGCGCTGCTGCCGGTGCAATCGGCGGCGGCAAACTTTCCGATGTCTGGGGACGACGAAAGACCATCATCCTTCTCGCCGTCATGTTCCTCCTCGGTACCCTCGCGTGCGTTTTTGCGCCGACCTTCGAGGTAATGGTCCTCGGCCGCGTCATCCTAGGCCTCGCCGTCGGCGGCGCATCCACCGTTGTTCCTGTATACCTTGCAGAACTTGCCCCCTACGAGATCCGCGGCTCCCTCGCTGGCCGCAACGAGCTGATGATCGTCGTCGGCCAGTTGGCCGCATTCGTCATCAACGCAATCATCGGAAACGTCTGGGCAGAGTTCGGAGGTGTTTGGCGGTACATGCTCGCCGTCGCAGCCCTGCCTGCCCTCGCACTCTTCTTCGGCATGCTCCGGATGCCCGAATCGCCTCGCTGGCTCACCTCCCAAGGCCGCGCCCAGGAAGCCCTCGCAGTTCTCACCACGATCCGCTCTCCTGAACGCGCCGCCGCCGAACTGGCCGAAGTCAAGCACCTCGCCGACGAAGAACAGGAAATAAAGTGGTCTGGCTGGAGTGCTTTGCGCAACAGGTGGCTTCTTCGCATCCTGCTCGTAGGCATCGGCCTCGGCGTCGCCCAGCAGCTCACCGGCATCAACTCAATCATGTACTACGGCCAATCAGTGCTCGTCGAGGCAGGTTTCAGCTCAGATGGGGCACTTATCGCCAACATCGCTCCTGGCGTCATCGCAGTCGTCGGAGGCGTCATCGCCCTCCGGCTCATGCAGACCATGAACCGCCGCACCACCCTGCTGACAGGGTTCGCCCTGACCACCGTCTGCCACTTCCTCATCGGCATCGCCTCAATCGTCCTTCCAGTCGGGAACACCGCCCGGCCCTTCGTGATCCTCTTCCTGGTGGTCGCGTTCGTAGGATCCGTTCAGACGTTCCTCAACATCGCCGTGTGGGTCATGCTTTCGGAAATCTTCCCCCTGCACATCCGCGGGTTCGCAATTGGCCTCTCGGTCTTCTGCCTCTGGATCGCCAATGCCTTCTTGGGCCTGTACTTCCCCAGCCTCGTCGCGGCCGTCGGCATCACCGGATCGTTCTTCCTCTTCGGCATCGTGGGGATCTTCGCCCTTGCCTTCATCTACACCCAAGTTCCGGAGACACGCGGACGCACCCTCGAAGCACTTGAAGAGGATGTCACCACGGGCGCCATCTACGTTGTTCACAAGACAAAGCAGACCGCCAGTCGGAAGGTCTAGAGCGCAAGGAGGACTCAATCCGAGTTCCCTCAGCAGAGGGCTAAACCGCCCCTCCTTGAAAAGGAAGGCCGGGGCTTCCAAGGCGCCTCCCGAAGGTTCAAATTACCCATCACAGAAAGATCAGGCAGGAAGCGCTCGAGCATGAGGCATAGCTCTGAGGAGCGGGGCGCGCCGGGCTTGGCTGCCACTCTCGGGCAACCAAAAATGAGGCCCGGGCGCCCCTGTATCATCAAGCCAACGACAATGTTCTATCAACCGGACATATAGCGGACCGGGGCAATACCTGACGCAGAAGGTCAGGGCCACACAAGAGGAGCACTTATGGCTAACCAGCTTGAACTCAGCATTGATCGGTCTTCCCCGGTTCCTTTGTACCACCAGGTTGTTCAGGGAGTTGAGGCCGCAATTCACTCCGGAGCGCTGGCACCCGGCAGCCGTCTTGAGAATGAAATTCAATGGGCAGCCCGTTTAAACTTGTCCCGGCCCACCATGCGGAAAGCATTGGATGAGCTGGTTCGTTCTGGGCTCCTGGTCCGCAAACGCGGCGTCGGCACTCAGGTGGTGTCCAGTCAAGTACGCCGTCCGCTGGAACTTTCCAGCCTTTTTGACGATCTCAGCAATAGCGGCGGTAAGCCCACCTCCGAGGTGCTCTCCTTCAATTATGCTGCAGCCGACGAAGCCACCCGCGAAGCCCTCCACCTCCCGGCAGGTGCCACCGTCTACCACTTCACGCGTCTGCGGAAAATGGGAGGCAAGCCTTTGGCGCTGATGGAGAACTGGGTACGGGATGACATCACAGCCATCAGCGAAGAACTCCTCGCTGGCCAGGGCTTGTACCGCATCCTGCGCGAGGGGGGCGTGAACTTCCGCTTGGCTACCCAAAGAATCGGCGCCATGGTCGCCAACGACTACCAGGCCGGCCTGCTGGAGGCAGCACCCGGCTCGGCCTTGGTCACCATGGAACGTACCGCCGTCGACGACAAAGGCCGGAACGTCGAGACAGGCCGCCACGTCTATCGCGCTGATTCCTACAGCTTCGAGATGACTCTGGTGCAGCGATGAAACCGACCGCGAAAACCGCTCGAAACACCGAAAGGCAGAGCACATGACTGAATGGGTATATCCACTGGGTACCGCCTCCGAAGGCTGCTGGGACATTTCCCTGGGAACTTCCGATTCCGCAACGGAGGTGAATGGTTGGGTCCATACAGGGCTGAAAGTGGCTACGTTGGCTGCGGGCGCCGCCGTCGACCTTCCTGCAACAGAAGAGGAACGCATCGTCGTTCCGCTCGGCGGCGCCTTCACTGTCACCGTCCAGGGTAACGAGTTTCAGCTCGCAGGCCGGCGCGACGTCTTCAGCGGTCCCACCGATGTGCTGTATTCGGGCACAGGCCGCGCCATCACTATCAGTTCAGCCGATGGCGGCAGGGTAGCGATCGCCACGGCCCCGGCGAAGGTCCAGTATCCCACCCGGCTCATCACTGCTGCGGAAACGCCGGTCGAGCTTCGGGGCGCGGGCAACTGCTCCCGCCAGGTACACAACTTTGGGACCCCAGCCGCACTGGAAGCAGACCGCTTCATCGTGTGCGAGGTCATTACCCCTGCCGGAAACTGGTCCTCTTATCCACCGCATAAGCATGATGAGGACAAGGACGGCGAGACCAGTCTCGAGGAGATCTACTACTTCGAAACCCGGGTCGCAGAAGTACCCGGCGCACCAGCCAACGACGCAGACCCCGTCGGATACCAGCGTGTCTACGCCTCCGACGAGCGGCCCATCGACGTCTCCGCCGAGGTCCGCACCGGCGATGTAATCCTGGTTCCCTACGGCTGGCACGGCCCGGCAATGGCAGCCCCTGGCTACGACCTCTATTACCTCAACGTCATGGCCGGACCGGGTCGCGTCAGGGACTGGCTCATCAGCGATGATCCCCACCACGGCTGGATCCGGCAGACCTGGGAGAGTCAGGACATCGACCCACGCCTACCGTTCACAACTCCCGCCCAAGCGCCAATAGTCGGACAAACCGTTCATGGAACTGTCTGATATCAGCTTCCGTACCCGCAAATGGGTGCGGCCTGAAGACCTTAATGCAAACGGCACACTGTTCGGTGGAAGCCTGTTGAAATGGATCGACGAAGAAGCGGCGATATACGCCATCATCCAGCTGGGCAATGGGCGCGCCGTCACCAAGTACATCTCCGAAATAAACTTCGTCAGCTCCGCAGTCCAAGGGGATTTAGTTGAGATGGGGCTGACGGCTACGAGATTTGGCCGCACCTCCCTTACGATGCGCGCGGAGGTCCGGAACATGATCACCCGTCAAAGCATTCTGACCATCGAAGAGATTGTATTTGTTAACCTCGACGTTGAAGGAAAGCCCGAACCTCACGGATACGACAAAATCACGTACGACCGTGACAGAGTCCCCACGGACCACCTCCGCGAGCAGTAGAGCGTCGCCTTGCTGCCCACACCCATGAAAACCGTACATTTTTGGCTTCGTTAGTACTTCAAAGATCTTGGCTACGGGCTTTGGATCTAGTCCAGAGGAAACGGTCATCGACTGGCTGAGGAGCAGCGGTCTGTGAAACATCACTTGCGCACACTCCACAGCTTCGCACCTCCAAGCAGGGATTGCGTTTCAGCCTTACGGGTCTACGCAGGCGTTGCAGTTCCATCGTTGGCCCTGCTAATCCTTGGACGCCCAGATCTGACCATCTACGCCCTTTTTGGTGCGCTGACTGGAATGTATGGCAGGACCGAAGCCCACCACCCCTTCGGGGAGGAAACGCCACGGAATGATGGCAGGAAAGGGCGCCTTTGCAGGCACTCCCCTGCCTGATTTCAAACGCCGATCACGGATATTCCGTCAACCTGCCGGGGCTCGGAGAAGCTGCCTAGATGACTTTGTTCCGTCCACGCCTAGGGTTAATACGGGTTATCCACGGCTGGATATTGGGAGCCCCTCGACTAGCTCCCGGAGCAGCAGTAGCGGTGGATAACCCATGAGAATTGTCCCTGGGTGTAGGCGGCGGCGAGACTCAGCCTCTCAGTGGACTCGCACTGAAGTCCCCTAGTTCTTGGGATCAACAAGGGCCCGTGTCAGGTTGGGGTGTAGTCCACCCCGACGGATGGATCAGGGGCCAGGGGGAACTCAGAGCCCTACTCTACTTGTAGAGGCGGGCGAGGAATTCGGCCACGACGGCGGGGCGATCCTGGCCTTCGATTTCGATGGTGTTGGACCAGGAAGTCCTCGATGGGGCCACCGTCCTGGCCCTGAGCGTTCTCGACGCCGCCATGGACACTGCGCTGCGCACCGAGTTGGGACCTTAAGGATTCCCGGCATTCTTGTTTGAACCTGACGTGCATCCGGTTCGCCCCGATGCCGAATGGGACCCCGCCGTGCCGGTACTCAGTTGGTGCGCATGGTCTAAACGCCGTGTGTTCAGCCATGATGGACCTGTCGTTTCGCAATAGGTCCTCTGAACGCAGCGCGTGCGGAACCCAGCAACCAATCGACCGTGACGTCCTAGATGTACAGCCTGCCCGGTGCCGTCTGGAATTTACATGCTCATACGGAGGGCCGAACGGCCTCAGACGTGGGCCCAGCTCGCCGAGGACTCGGGGGCGAGGTGGAAAGCAGGACCGCGCTTCGCCCGTTCGTTCTCCATGGTCGGCTGCGCGCCTCGCATCGGTGTCAACGTCTGCAGGACCCGTATCAGCCAATCCGTCACGGCAGGGCCTCAGGGCGTGCGAAAACTGTGCGACGACTTGATGGACGCCGCGAGGTCGGTGCGGAAGAAGGCCAACACTTCCGCAGCACGACCCGCGTTGTTGGAGGAAGTCGCGACGGCACCCGCGAAGACCGTGCTGATCGCGCAGTCGGCCGGGAGGACGCCGAGGATGCGCACGCCAGGCTGACCGACCAGTTCGCTGAGCTGCTGCAGGCCGAGATCGACCTCGCCCGTGGCGAGCAGGCTCGCCACGGGCACGCCTGGAGGGGCCTGCATAAGTTGGTCGCCGACCTCATCGGTCATGCCCCAGTGGTCGATCATTCCCAAGAGTTCGGTGCCGCTCGGTCCGGTGGAGTATCCGATGCGGGACGCTGCGCGCAGGGCCCTGCGAAGCTCATCGGCATTTGCAAAGGCCGTGCCTTCGGAACATGTGGCTGGATCGGCGGTGCATGCGGGCACGCCTACGGCGACCTCCGACAATACGATCGGGGCGATAGATGCCGGATTGACGTGGCCCTCAGCTGCGAGGCGTTGGAGGGCGTCAGCAGCGAGGAATACAAGGTCGAACGGTTCGCCGGCGGTCACCCGGTGGGCGGCGTCCACTCCGCCGACGGATTCGAGCTGCAGAAGCGGTAGTCCCGCGGCGGCGGCAGCTTCAGCGAGGTCGGCGAGAACATGGCGGGTGGCCATCGACGAGATTGCCCTCATGCGGCATCCTCGAACATCTCGGCGTCTACTTCGGCGGCAGCTGCTGGTGCATATCGCGCGCCAGAGATGGTGGCCGTGCCAATCAGCTCGCCGGCCCGCGCCAGCAGCGCGCCGTCGACACTGATGTCGGCCGCCGCCATGTTCTCACGCAGGTGCGCGACTCTCGTTGTTCCCGGGATCGGCAGAACGTGATCGCCGCGGGAGAGCAGCCAGGCCAGTGCGAGCTGTGCTGGGGTGCAACTGGCCTCCGCAGCCAGCTCTCGCCAGGAGGCCAGCAACGCCGCATTCGCACCCCAGTGCTCGGGCTGGAAGCGCGGCATGCCGCGGCGGATGTCGTTCGGGGACAGCTCACTTGGGTCCTTGATTGCATCAGCGAGGAAGCCCCTTGCGACCGGCGAAAACGCCACCAGAGTCACGCCGTCCTCGAGAGTGGCGTTGAGCATGCCAAGCTCGGCATTGCGGCTCCACAGGGAGTACTCGTTCTGCACGGCCGCGATAGGGGTGATTGCCTGTGCCTCACGCAGTCGCGCCACCGACACCTCGGACAGGCCGATTGCGCCGATCTTGCCCGCGGCGACCATCTCGGCCAGCGCGCCGACGCTATCGCCGATCGGCACCTTCTTGTCCCACCGGTGAAGGTAGTACAGGTCGATGTGGTCGACGCCGAGGCGGCTCAGCGAAGCATCGACCTGTGCGTGCAGCGTATCGGGGCGTCCATCGATGACTTTCACGCCGTCGACGGACGCCATCCCGCACTTGCTCGCCAGGAAGACCTCGTCGCGGCGCCCCGCGATCGCAGCACCTACAAGCTCTTCGTTGCGGCCGCCGCCGTACAGTGTTGCCGTGTCGAGCATCCCGATGCCTTCATCGAGAGCGGCGCGCAGCATCGCCAGCCCCTCGTCACGCGACGGGGGGACGCCGTACGCGTGGCTCAGCGACATACAGCCCAGACCGGTAGGGGGTAGCCTCACGCCAGCTGCTTCTCAAGCGAACCGAGCACGCGGTAGCAGTCGATCACCTGGCGAAGCGACGAGTTCGGCTCGCGTCCCTCGCGGATAGCCGATATGAATTCACGATCCTGCAGCTCGATACCGTTCATGCTGACGGCAACACGCGACACGTCGATCGGCTCCTCACGGCCGTTGTAAAGATCGTCGTAGCGCGCGATGTAGGTCTCGGTGTCGCCGATGTAGCGGAAGAACGTGCCAAATGGCCCGTTGTTGTTGAACGACAGCGACAGCGTACAGATCGCGCCCGACTCGCTTTTGAGCTGGATCGACATGTCCATCGCGATGCCGAGTTCGGGGTGGATCGGGCCCTGGATCGCGTTCGCCTGCACGATCTTGCCTGCCTGGTAGGCGAACAAGTCGACAGTGTGCGCGGCATGATGCCACAGGAGGTGGTCGGTCCAGGACCGGGCCTCGCCCTTCGCGTTCGTGTTGGTGCGGCGGAAGAAGTACGTCTGCACGTCCATTTGCTGCACGTGGAACTCGCCCGAGGCGATCCGGCTATTTACCAACTGGTGCGACGGGTTGAAGCGGCGGGTGTGACCGACCATTGCGACGCAATTGGATGATTCAGCCGCCTCAAGTGCTGCCTCGGCGTCCACGAGCGAGTCGGCCAGCGGAATCTCGACCTGCACGTGCTTGCCGGCGGCAAGCACCGCCTGGGTCTGAGACGCGTGGAGCCCCGTGGGCGTCGCAAGGATCACCGCGTCGACGTCGTCGCGCTCGAGCACGGCGTCCAGTCCGACCACAGCGTTCGCGACGCCGTATTTCTCGGCGACCGCCTGGGTTGGTTCCAGCCGCGTGCCGCTGACGACGGTCACCTCGGCATCGGGGATATTCATCAAGCCGTCGAGATGTTTCATGCCGAAGGCGCCTGCAGCGCCGACGACGGCCACGCGGATCTTGTCAGTCATGGGGGCTCCTTTGTTGCGGATGCGGTCAGGTGGTCGGGTTCGTGAGAACAAGGTGGCCGACGGCGGTGTTCGACGCGGGCACGTGGTAGAAGCGGTGGTTCACCTCGGGGCTCTGGCCTCCGAACTGATCATCCATCGCACCGCGCGCGATGAGCCAGTCGACGAGCTCGATGCCCTCGGACCCGGCCTCGTCGACGTACTCCATGTGCTGCCATTCTGTCAGGCCCGTGGGGTCGGCTATGAGGTGGTCCAGGAATGCGTTGTCCCACTCCTCATTAATGAGGCCGGCGCGCGGGCCCTGCAGCTGGTGGCTCATGCCGCCGGTTCCCCAAATTTGCACGTTGAGCGGCTCACCGTCCCACTTGTCCAGCGCACGGCGGAGCGCGCGCCCGAGTTCGTAGCAACGACGTCCCGACGGCACCGGGTACTGCACAACGTTTACAGCGAGGGGGATGACCCTGACGGGCCATTCCTCCACATCGCCATACACGAGCGACAGCGGCACCGTAAGGCCGTGGTCTACGACCATCTCGTTGACGAGCGTGAGGTCGAAGTCATCCTGGATCACGGACTGGGCGATGTGTGCGGCCAGCTCGGGATAGCCTTTGACGTCGGGCACAGGGCGGGGGCCGTAGCCCTCGTCCGCGACCGGGTACTCCGCGCCGGTGCCCAGCACGAAGGTCGGGATAATGGAGGAGTCGAAGGCCGTGGCGTGGTCGTTATACACCAGGATGACGACGTCGGGCAGGTTCTCCTTGGCCCACTTTCGCGTCCACTCATACCCTGAGAACACCTTCTTCCAGTACGGCTCCTCGGTCTTGCCGTGGTCCATCGCCGCGCCGATCGCCGGCACGTGCGAGGTGAATAGTGCCGAGGTGTACTGCGCCGGAGCACCCTGCCGCATCGTCTCGGCCTTCTCGCCGGGCTCAGGAGGCGTCCATCCGTCGAGATCCTTGAGGCGGTTTCCCTCCGGGCGGCGCCCACCGCCGATCATCATGTCACGGTACGCGGCCTCAGACATGCCCGTCATCGAGCCGGCCATCTGCTGGAAGCTCAGGCCGTGAGTGGCGCCGATCTTGGCCAGGAAGTAGATGTTCCCGCCCTCGGCGATGCAGGTGTTGAGGTCGATATCGAGGACCGCCTGGCGCTGTACCGGGTTGAGAGGCCACTCGTCCAGGTACGCCTCGCGGTCTGCCAAGTACCGTTCGCGGTTCTCCGATTTCATCAGGGACATGCAGAACTGATTGAGGTTGTACCCCTTCCGGGCTTGCTCTGCATCAAAGATGGTGGTGCCGGGTACGTCTTTGTACGGCTTGTCGAGTGCCATGTCATACTCCTTCGGGCCAGTAGAGGCGGCGAGGATTGTCGACAAGCAGCTGCTGCTGCAGTTCCGACGTCGCCGCAATCTGGGGGATGTAGTCGACCAGAAGCCCGTCGTCGGGCATGTGGTCCTTGAGGTTGGGGTGCGGCCAGTCGGTGCCCCAGAGAACGCGGGAGGGGAACTCCTCGACCACACGGCGGGCAAACGGCACGACGTCGCGGTAGGCGTGCTGTTCGCCGTTGAGAGCGCGAGGGCCGGTGGCGGACAAACGCTCAGGGCAGGAAACCTTGGTCCACACGTTGGTGTTCTCACGCATGAACCGCAGGAACAGTTCGAACTCGGGACCGTCCGGATCCTTGGTCACGTCGGGCCGTCCCATGTGATCGACCACCAGGTCGGTCGGGATCGACGAGAAAAAGTCGTACAGCTCGGGCAGATCCTCGGCCTCGAAGTAGATCACAACGTGCCATCCAAGTGGCGCGATCTTGGCCACGATCTCCTCGAGCGAGTCGGTCGGCACGCGGTCGACCAAACGCTTAACGAAGTTGAAGCGCACCCCCCGGACGCCGGAGGCGTGCAACTCGGCGAGCTCCTCATCGGTCACGTCACGGCGAACCGTTGCGACACCGCGGGCACGCCCTCCGCTACGCTGCAATGCGTCGACCAGGGCCCGGTTGTCGGAACCGTGGCATGTCGCCTGCACGATGACGTTGCGGTCGAAGCCCAGCTGGTCACGCAAGGCGAACAACTGGTCCGCCGAGGCGTCGCACGGGGTGTACTTGCGCTGAGGTGCATACGGGAACTGCCCGCCCGGGCCGAACACGTGGCAGTGGGCGTCCACGGAGCCCTCTGGCAGCTCAAATGTCGGTGTGCTCGGCCCGTCGTACCAGTCGAGCCAGCCCTCCGACTTATCAAAATTGCCGGTGGTATCGCCGTGTGTCATCATCAGTTCTCCACGTATTCCAGGCCGGCGTTGGCGAGAGGCTCGCGCATGCCGTAGACATCCAGACCCAAGACGCCCTCACGGAACTTTACGCGCTTGGCTTCCTCGTTATCCTCGCGCTTCTGGCTGGCGTCTGCCACCGCTCCGACAAGCTCGCGCGGGACAACCACGACGCCGTCAACGTCGGCCACGACCACGTCGCCCGGGTTCACCACGGCGTTCGCGACCACTACGGGGATGTTCACCGACCCGAGGGTCGCCTTGACCGTGCCCTTCGAGTTGATCGCGCGAGAGAAGACCGGGAAGTCCTGCTTCTCGAGGTCAGCGACGTCGCGGACACCCCCGTCGATCACCAGGCCCTTGCAGCCGCGCGCGGTGAGCGAGGTCGCGAGCAGCTCACCGAAGAAGCCGTCCTCGCTTTCGGTGGTGCAGCCGGCGACGATGACATCGCCTTCCTGCACCTGCTCGGCGGCGACGTGGAACATCCAGTTGTCACCAGGCTGCAGCAGCACCGTCACTGCCGGCCCGCAGAGCTTGGCGCCGGTGTAGGCCGGCCTGATGTAGGGACGCAGGAGCCCGACTCGCCCCATCGCCTCGTGGATAGTGGCGACGCCGAACTGCGAAAGCCGTTTGACGTCGGTGGGATCCGGACGTTGGATGTTGGTGCGGACGATGCCGAGGTTGTTCAGTCGCATTTGATGGTCCTCTCAGAGTCCGCGCGCAGTAAGGGCGCGGTCAAGCCGTGGGTAGACACGGCGGGCGTTGGCTTCGAACACCTGCTCGCGCTGCGCGTCGTTCAGGTTCGTGGTGGCCTCGACGTACCGCTTGGTGTCGTCGAAGTAGTGTCCGCTGCGCGGGTCGACGTCGCGCACGGCGCCGATCATCTCGCTCGCGAAGAGGATGTTCTCGGTCGGGACGACCTTGGTGAGAAGGTCGATGCCCGGCTGGTGGTAAACGCAGGTGTCGAAGAACACGTTGTTCAGCAGGTGCTCCTCGATTTCGGGCTTGCCCAGCGCCATTGCGAGCCCACGGAAGCGCCCCCAGTGGTAGGGGACGGCGCCGCCGCCGTGAGGGACTACGAGCTTCAACTCAGGGAAGTCTCGGAACAGGTCGCCCTGGAGCAGTTGCATGAACGCGGTGGTGTCGGCGTTGAGGTAGTGCGCTCCGGTCGTGTGGAAGGCCGGGTTGCACGAAGTGCTGACGTGCACCATGGCCGGGATTTCGTACTCGACGAGCTTCTCGTAAATCGGATACCACGAGCGATCGGTTAGCGGCGGGGACGTCCAGTTGCCGCCGGACGGGTCGGGGTTGAGGTTCACCGTGACGGCGCCGAGTTCCTCGACGGCGCGAGTAAGCTCGGCAACGCTCGTAGCGGGATCCGTACCGGGGGACTGGGGGAGCATCGCCCCCGTCAGGAAGCGTTCGGGGTAGAGCTCGCTGACGCGGGCGCACAGGTCGTTGCAGATCCGGGCCCAGGTCTCGCTCACAGCGAGGTCTCCGATGTGGTGCGCCATGAATGAGGCACGAGGGCTGAATACGGTGACGTCGCTGCCGCGCTCGTTCATGAGCTTGAGCTGGTTGGCCTCGATGGTCTCACGGATGTCGTCATCGCTGATGCGCAGGGTCGCGGGGTCAGGAGCGACCGCGCGTCCTTCAGTGAATGCGACCTGCAAGTCACGCCAGGCGCCGAGCTGTGTTGGAGCTGTGGTGTAGTGGCCGTGGATGTCGATAATCACGCGTGTCGTCCTTGTCACTGAGTGTAAGCGGTGCGAGAGGAGCCGCACGTCGTTGAATCAGCGCTGGCCCCAACCTGACTTTAGGGGGTGTGTGCCACTGTGATCCAATAGATATGCAAAGAGAGAGCCATAGATAGAATCTATGACATGACGTTCACCGACCTCAACCAGCTCCGGACATTCGTCACGCTCTACGAGCTGCGCAGCGTCACGGGTGCCGCCAAGCGGCTGCACGTGACGCAGCCCACCGTCAGCCATTCCCTGAAGCGGCTCAGAGAGCGGTTCGGCGACGAGCTATTCCGGCGCGAAGGGAACGACATGGTGCCGACCGCGAAGGCGACGCAACTGTTTGGGCCCCTACACAACGCCTTGGCACAAATAGACGCGACCGTCATGGAATCGGACGTGTTCGAACCGACCGGATTCAGCGGCGAACTCGTCCTCGGACTCACCTCGATCGGCGAGCAGACGTTCCTCCCACCGATCATGATCGCCCTCGGGCGGGTGGGCGCCGATCCGCGGATTCAGGTAGAACGGCTCGATTCAGACGAGGTCGAGGGCGGGCTGATCCGCGGCACCATCGATCTGGCACTGACCGTATCGCGGATCACCACACCGCGGCTGTGGAGGACGCACGTGCGTTCAGTCGAATATGTCGCGCTGTCATCCGGGTCGCATCCGCTGCCCCGGACCGGGCCAGATATGTTCGAGGGGAGGCGCTTTGTGCGGGTCTCCGCCCGTGGCGGTCACGTCTATCCTGTTCAGGCGCTGACCGAACACGACCTGATGTCCCAGGTCGTGCTGACCATGGAGGAATACGGCACCGTGCCCGCCGTGCTCGAGGCGACAGATCTGGTCGTCCTGCTGCCTCGACATGTAGCGGGGGTGTTCTGCGGCTGGTTCCCCCGCCTTCGCATCGCCGAGCTGCCCTGGCCCGGGCAGAGCACACCGGTGGAGTTGTACACGCGGCGTGAGGCCAGCCTCTCGCAGGCGCAGCAATGGTTCCGCTCGCTGGTGCTTGATGCGGTTGCGGCCGATGAATACAAGTCGTAGTCATAAGCGTCTGCGGGGATCTCAAAATCCGACAGGCCGCTCACGCTGCATCAGCGCGACTGAAGCGGTTGGTGGGGACGGTGCGACCCGGTGCCGCCAGTCGACCTAGAGATTACGAGGTTCTTGTAATGAAGGCAGCCGTTATTCACGGCGCTGGCAGCATGACCTGGGAGAAGGCCCGACCATTGGCCACCTCATCGACGCGACACAGGCAGGGCAGTCAGGCTTCCCATCGCCGGCACGCCAAAGCGGAAGCGCTAGCGTTTCGCCCTGTTCCAGCTGGCCTTACCCGGTGCGAACGGGCTACGCACATGAATCGACCATGACGAGTGCGGGTGGATCGTCAGAATCGCTTGCTCCCACCAGGCTCGGGCTTCGTTTGAGAGCTCCGGTAGAACCGCATCCTTGTCGGCGTCGTCCTCAGGACGGGGACGCAGCGCCTTCCAGACCAGCTGCACCTCGGGCGCCCCGGTCGGGATGCCGTCGACGTCGATCACCGCACGATCCCACGGCAGTTGCAGTCGGGGATCTCGGCGATAAATCCAGACGCGATCCGTGCCGTCCTCGACGTCGACCTGCAGTACCCATGCGCCCGTCGCGTCGTCATGGATACGGATCGGCTGCAGATCGGCATCCATATCAGCCTCTGCCCAAGGGAGAACGCCGTCGCCTGACGGAGCCCACGCGCTAAACGGTGCCGGCAGGTCTTGCACCAATTGGGGCAGGTCGGCGATCGTCGTGCTGACATCGATATTGTCGTGCTCGCGAGTCTTAGTGCCGAGCCAGTGGTCAAGCGCCTCCCCTCCGGACAGCCACCAACGGCCCGAAGATGGCCCAAGCAGCTCCGCCACGACTCGTGGGGGCAGGGGTGCCCAGCGCGTCGCGAGGGTGGGTGCGGATGAGGCCATGGCTCAAGGCTACCCGTGGGCGGCGGTGGTTTGTCGAAATGGCCATGAGATCGAACCCACAGTGATGCGCATTGCACAGGGGATGGCGATCGGCGCCGGGAGTGGGTGTGAGCGATCAGAACAGATCAAGGGAGCCGGAAGATGCCCCCTATGCCTTGGGTGTCCAGCAGGCGGAGCAGGTCGTTCCCGGTCCCGCGCCAGTCCACGGCCCGTTCCGGTGGAAGCTGCTTAGTCAGTCCGAACTCTGCTGCGGAGAAAGCAGTGATTTTCCGGGAAGGACGCTCGTCCCCGAGCTCCCGGCCCCCCGACCAACTCTGGAGGCGTCGCTCCGGCCGCCGGCTTGAAGGGATTCAGCACGGGACCTCGGGGGAAAGTAGGTGAAAGTGGTGAAACTTCTGCCACCGTACGGCAGCTCTCGTACCCGGCAAGCTCGTGCA
Organism: Pseudarthrobacter sp. NKDBFgelt; assembly: GCF_046097905.1. Taxonomy (NCBI): domain Bacteria; kingdom Bacillati; phylum Actinomycetota; class Actinomycetes; order Micrococcales; family Micrococcaceae; genus Pseudarthrobacter; species Pseudarthrobacter sp. NKDBFgelt. The sequence goes on from NZ_JBJURL010000001.1 coordinate 157,459, forward strand.
CCGGCAGGGCCGAAGGGCAAAGCGGTAGCATCGGGGCCATGGCCGCGGAAGAGAACTATGTCGAGCACCCGGAGGATCCGAGGCAGGATCAGCGGAGCTCATGGCTTAACTCCAACACCTCCCAACGTCTTTCAGTTCGGAAGAACCATCAGAATGCTGACATAGGCCTGAACTCCTCGTTCAGGGACCAACTAACATTGATGAGAGACCATGAGCAACGACGCCACTGACGGAAGCCCAATAAAAAAGCCGGTGACGGTAGCAGGAGGGCAGCTTCCTTCCGGGGGGAGCCACGCTGACCGGATTGACGACGACGGGGGCCGTCCCGCCAAATGGCGCATCGTCGGGCCCGGCCTGGTGGTCGCAGCCACCGGGGTGGGCGCTGCTGACATGGTGGCCACTTTGGTGGCGGGCTCCCGGTACGGTTACGGCCTCTTCTGGGCTGTCATCGTTGGCGTGGTCCTGAAGATCATCCTCGTTGAAGGCGCGGGACGCTACACGCTGGCAACGGGAAAGACGACGTTCGAAAATGCTGTTTGCGCCTGTGTTCCAGCCTGCCCTTTCAACATCCCGCAAACTAAAGGACGGCGCCCGCCAGATATAGACCACGACCACGAGGCGCGCGTCCTGAAAACACTGAAGAAGAAGTCCGGAGAGTTCTGGGGGACGGGCCAGGCCCGACACCGCGAACAGCCCCTTTTGCAGGCACTTCCCCGCACGTTTTCGGGATCCGATAACGGATAATCCTTCAATCTGGCGAGGCTCGGACAAGCCGCGCTGGGTGACTCAGTTCCGTCCACAGTTGAAGTCAATTCGGGTTATCCACGGCTGAGATGGGGAGCCCCTGGATTGGCTCCCGGAGCAGCAGTAGTGGTGGATAACCGTTGAGAATTGTCCTTGGGTGTGGGCGGCGGCGGGACCCAGCCTCTCAGCGACTCGGATTGAAGTCCATTATTTTGGGGCCCACAAGGCCCTGAGTCAGGTTGGGGTGTGCCCCAACTGCACGACGTCCCGGCTGTGAGGAGGTTTCCCGGAGTCTGGGGCGAGTTTCAGCCTGGCTACCTAAGCAGGCGCGTTGGACCAACATCTAGGAGACCTGGTTCGATAGCTCAGTAGACACTCATCTGATGCGGTTTCGAGAAATCTTAGACGTCTGCTTCGACAAGTCGCCCTTGCCGAGACTCCGCATGATTTCCGGCTCTTATGAGGTCACTCTTGCCGGTGGGACGGGAGCATCATCACTCTAAGGGCTTTACGCGGGTTGGATAAGTGGTTGCCGTCCTAGGTCAGATGCCGCCCATGGCTGTGGTGCCGTCAAGCGTTATCCGCCGTTCTCAAGCGTCTGCAGCTCGCGGGCTTTCTCGAGCATGCGGCGCAGTAGGCTGTTGAGCTGGTCGACATCGCTATTCGAGAGATCGGCAAGGATGATCTCCTGCCCGCGCATCGAGATTGGCAGCATGGCGTTGTGCATCTCTGCTCCCGCCTTGGTTAGGTACATGGGTCTCGAGCCGCGAGGGCCATCGATCATCAGCAGAAGCGCGCGTTTGAGCAAGGTATTCACACTCTTGGAGACGACAGCCTTATTTAGCCCAAGGAACTCCGTCACCTCCGTTGCAGATGCGCCCGGGCGGCTCGCCAGGGCCGAGATGACCCGCCAATCGTTTGTGCCAAGCCCGAAGTTCCGGCGCATCTCCTGGGACTCCCGCCATACAAGGGAGTTAGAGAGCAGGTGAAGAAGCCGTGGTGTGAAGTTCTCCGGATCGATGGACACCTCAAGCGGATCCGTGACGGCCTCGGGTGGAGCGAGTGAACGTGGCCGTTCATCCTTTTCGCTGGTCACGACCCTCCTTCGGGCGAGTAAGGGCCGGTGGTGGATATTCTCACGCAGGGTTCCCCGTCCTAGATGCCTGCCAAACGATTATGTCGTGAATCCAGCATGCCGGAATCCACTGCCAAGCAACATAACAAGTTTACTGGTCCACTTGTTTACATGTAAACAGGTTGGTGTTAGTCTCGTCACATCGGAGCCTGAGATAAGGCTCGCTGACCACGATTGAGTCGATGAGGACGCCGTCTAAACGGCGGCAAATCGGCATCCGTGTCATTCAATGAGGAGGCATGAGATGGGCCAAATGACCCTGCGGCCGAGTGAGAGCCCGCATACTGTCAAGGAATTGGAGGATCTAGCTTTTGAGCTGAGGTCGAAGCTGTTGCATTTGTGCGGGACTTACGAGGGGGCCGTACATATTGGGGGTGACCTGTCCTCCGCGGATATTTTTACAGCGCTCTACCACTATGGGCTGCACGTTGACCCTTTGGACATCGCTAATCCTGAGCGGGACCGCTTTGTCCTGAGCAAGGGCCATGCGGCTGTCTGCATGTACATAGCAATGGCAATGCGGGGGTTCTTTTCCTATGAAGGGATCGTGGAGACGTACGGTCAACTTGATTCCGCGTATGGCATGCACCCGTGCAAAGTGCAGCTGCCGGGCGTGGAGTGTTCCACCGGGTCTCTCGGACACGGCCTGCCGCTGGCCGTCGGAATGGCTCTGAGTGCGCGGGGTCGCAGTGAGTCACACCGAGTCTTCTGCCTGCTCGGTGACGGGGAGACCGGTGAGGGATCCGTCTGGGAGGCAGCGATGGCTGCCCGTAGTAACAAACTTGGCAATCTCGTCGCGTTCGTCGATCGGAACCGTCAGCTGATGACGAGTTTCGCGGAGGAACGTGTGGTCTTTGAGCCCTACCCGGACAAGTGGGCAGCTTTCGGCTGGAACGTGGTCACCATCGACGGGCACAACATGGCCGAGCTGGTCGACGCGCTGGACGCACTGCCTGGGAGCGACAGCAACCGGCCTACCGTCGTCATTTGCGAGACCGTCAAAGGCAAAGGCGTTGATTTCATGGAGCGCAACCTTGCCTGGCACGCCGGGTCCCTTGGAGCAGCCGACCTGGACCGTGCCGTTGCAGCGCTTGAAGCATCCCGCGAAAAGGAGTCAGTCTGATGCCCGTCACATTCACCTTCGGAGAGATGCTCTCCGCACGATCCGTCATCGGATCGACCCTTGCCGAACTCGGCGACGACTACAACAACCTTTGGGTGCTAACGCCCGACATCGGAGCGACGCTGGTTGAATTCCGTGACAAATTCCCGGAACGCTTCATCGATGTGGGCCTCGCCGAACAGGCATGCGTTGGAATCGCCGCAGGCCTCGCGTATGACGGGAACATCCCGGTCGTTTCAGGCATGCTCCCCTTCCTCAGCATGCGCGCTCTTGAGCAAGTCCGTAGCGACGTCTGCTACCCCAACCTCCCGGTGAAGATCATTGGTACGCACGGCGGTCTGGTCGGCAACGGCGGCTCAACCCACTATGCCGTCGAGGACCTTGCACTCATGTGCGCCCTCACCAACATGACCGTCACATCCATAGGCGACCCGCTTATGGTCGGAGAAATAATCCGCCAGTCGATGACTATGCAGGGGCCGATTTACATCCGGCTTGCCGTGGGCAAGAAAGACAAGGTGCTCTACGAGCCCGGCCAGCACGATGTGCGTATCGGCAAGGGAATTGTCGCCCGCGAAGGCACAGAGGCCACAATCTTCACTCACGGGACCGTCGTGTCGCAGGCCCTGGATGCAGCGGAAGAGCTGGCAAAGGACGGCCGCTCAGTACGGGTCGTTGACATGTTTACGCTCAAGCCGATCGACGAGGAGCTTATCGTGCGGTGCGCCGCGGAAACCGGCGGCAGGTTCATCATAGTCGAGGACCACCTCTCGTACGGCGGTCTTGCCACGCGCGTAGCTGACGTTGTCGCCGACCGTAACATCCACCTTGCTGCCTTCGAGCGCCTCGGAATCCCACAGGTATATGCGGGCTTCGGGGACGACGAAGAGCTCCGCAACAAACACGGCTACGGACTTGAGGCGACGATTGCTGCCACCAGGCGCGTTATCGCCGCGCAGCCCTGATCCACCGAACCGGTTACGCGCTCAACGGAGAGACTAATGAAAACAGTAGCTGTCACCAAAATAGGGAGCCTCCGCGATCCCGACGAGCAGGCCCGCGGCCGAATCGGCCTTGTCGATTTCCCGGAGCCGCCACTGGGACCTGAAGATGTCCGGATCCGCGTCGCATATTCGGCCATCTGCGGGTCCGACCCCCACCTCGCGGAAGGTTTCTTCGGCACGGAAGTGCCGATCGGGCTCGGCCATGAGCTATCGGGGGTGGTCGAAGCACTGGGAGAGAAGGCGCATCGCAACGGACTCAACGTCGGCGACAGGGTCGCGGGCAACTTCCTGCGATTTTGCGGCACCTGCACACACTGCCGTGGCGGGCAACAGCAGTTCTGCGAGCACATTCAGGAGTACAACCGACCCGGCATGGCCGAGACGGTCACCTGGCATGAGTCGCAGGTCTACAAGCTTCCCGAGAGTTTGTCTCTACTAAAGGGCTGCTTGCTTGAACCCGCCTCAGTTGCAGTCCGGATTGCCGATAAGACCAATATCAAGGTTGGCGACCGCGTTGCCATCTGCGGCGGTGGTCCCATCGGACAGCTCGCGCTGCAAGTACTGAAGATGAGCGGCGCTACTTCTCTGACCCTCATTGAACCGATCGCGGAGCGCCGGAAGTCGGCACTCCTACGGGGTGCCGACTTCGTGATCGATCCGATCAGCGAAGACCAGTACCAATGCGCGGAGGAGATCACTGATGGCCGGGGGTTCGATGTGGTCATTGACGCATCCGGATCAACTCGCGCAGTGCGCGGCCTCCTCGACATCGCCGCCAAGGGAGCAACCGTGGTCTACGGCGCGATGTATCCGCACGACTTCGAGATGCCCCTCAACCTCTCGGATTACCTCTATCTCAAGGAACTCACCCTGACCGGCGTTTTCGTGTCCCCATATGCATTCCCGCGGGCGCTGCAGATCCTGCCGTATCTCGAGGTGGACGAGTTGACCCGGATGGTTTTCGACCTCGACGACGCAGAGGCTGCGTTCGCCATGCACGTGAGCGGGGAGCACGCGAAAGTCGTCATCCGGTGCAACCACATCGATGATGGAGGACAAGCGGCATGACCATCCTGAATCCGCCTCAGACCGAGACGGCCCTGCTGGAGCCGGCCGCTGCCCTGGAGGCGCGAAACATCGTCAAACGCTTCGACGGCGTGCACGCTCTCAATGGCGTCCGTCTCTCCGTCCGGCCGGGTGAGATTCACGCGTTACTTGGCGAAAATGGTGCGGGCAAATCGACACTCATCAAGATCCTGACAGGGCTGTACACGCCTGACTCCGGACATATCCTCCGCAACGGCGAAGAGCTCAGGTTCGGAAACGTCCGGGATGCCCACAAAGAAGGCGTCGTAGCCCTCTACCAGGAGCTCTCGATCGTACCCACGATCAGCGTGGCGGAGAACATCCTGCTAGGTGAACAAACACCAAGCCGTGGCGGCCTGGTTAACTGGCGTGCCCTGCGGAGCCGTGCGAAGGAGCAGCTCGACCGGTTGAATCAGAGCATTCCCCTCGGCAAGCTCGCAGGCAGCCTCTCACCGGTCCAGCAGACAATGGTGGCCGTCGCCCGTGCGCTGGCCACCGACGCCAGGGTGCTGATTCTGGACGAACCCACAGCGGCGCTCACCGACCTCGAAATCACCGACCTTTTCGCGGTGCTCCGGACCCTGCGTGACGAAGGAGTCGCAATCGTCTACGTTTCGCACCGCCTCGAGGAGGTCTTCGAACTGTGCGACCGACTCACCGTCATGCGCAACGGCGAGACCATCATTACCAAACCCGTCGCTGAGACCACCGTAAACGAGGTCATCTCCACAATGGTTGGCCGCCCGGCGGGCGAGCTCTTCCCGGAGCGCAGCACCGCGACCGACCAGGTGGTCCTCTCCGTCGAGGGCCTGAACGGGCGGCGGGTCAAGGACATTTCCTTCCATGCACGCGCCGGAGAAGTCCTCGGCATCGGAGGCTTGGCCGGCTCCGGCCGCAGCGAGCTGCTGCGGCTTCTCGCCGGCGCCCAAAAGCACTCCTCGGGGACGGTCGAAGTCGCCGGCCAACACCTGCCGCGCGCCTTCGGCGTCGGGCAAGCCCTTGAGGCCGGAATAGCCCTCGTCCCCGAGGAACGACGCAGCCAGGGCGTCATCCTGAGCGCTCCAATCCGGGACAACATCGCGATCGCCAACCTCAAGACCGTGAGCTCGCTGGGTTGGGTATCCGGCCGAAAGATCTCAAACCTCTCCCAACAGGGACTCACCGACCTGAGGATCAAGGCTCGCGGACCGGGCCAAGCCGTCGGTCAGCTCTCCGGCGGCAATCAGCAGAAAGTGGTGCTGGCCAAGATGCTCGCCCGCAAACCCAAGGTGCTATTGATGGACGAGCCAACCCGCGGCATCGATGTGGGCACCAAAGCCGAAATCTACCGCCTCATCCGCGAGTTGGTGGCCGGCGGCACCACCGTCGTCGCCGTCAGCTCAGAACTGCCCGAGCTCATCGGAATGTCCGACCGCATCATCATCATGCACGAGGGCCGAATCTCCGGCGAAGTGCAGGCCGCCAGCGCCGACGACGAACTACTCCTCTCCTACTGCTACGGAAGGGTCGACTGACATGACCAAAACCGACACGCTCTCGCCGGCGACAACTTTGCCCACACGCGAGCAAAAACCCCTCTTTCAGCTCTTCCGGCAGGGCGGCACCGTCGTCGCCCTGATCCTGCTCATCGCCTTCTTCACGATCATGCGGCCGGAAGTGTTCCTCAGCTTCGGTAACGTGCGGAACATCTTCGAGCAGATCGCCATCCTCACGATCATCGCCGTGGGACAAACCACCGTGATGGTGGTTGGCGACTTCGACCTCTCAGTGGGCACGAACGCCACTCTTTCAGGCGCAACAGCAGCAGCGTTGATGATCGGAGGAACCCCGGTTCCCCTGGCAATCATCGCGGGGCTGTGCGTCGGAATCCTCGTGGGAATGGTGAACGGTTTCCTCGTCGCCTTCTTGAAGCTCTCCGCATTCGTGGCCACCCTCGCAACGATGACGACGGTAGGCGGCCTGGCCTTCCTCGTCACCAGTGGCACCACGCTCTACGGAATGCCCGAAGACTTCTTCACCATCGGCCAAGGCCGACCACTTGGAATCCCACTGCCCATCTTCTTTGCCGTCGCTGTGGGCCTCATCCTGTGGCTGGTCCTGCGGTTCACCACCCTCGGCCGTCGGTGGTATGCCGTGGGCGGCAACGCTGAGGTTGCCAGGCTTTCCGGCGTGAACGTGCAGTGGACCCGTTTCCTCGCCTTCGTTATCGCCGGTCTGGCATCCGCGATCGGCGGCATCATCCTGGTCAGCCGACTGGGAAGCGCGAGTTCGGCAAGCGCAAACAATTACATGATGCTGGCCGTCGCGGCGGTCTTCCTGGGCATGACCATCCTGAAGTCCGGACAAGCGAACGTCGGCGGCACCCTCGTGGGCGTCGGCATCATCGGAGTCATGAGCAACGGCCTGAACATCATCGGCGTGAACACCTACATCCAGCAGGTGCTCACCGGGCTCATCATCATCGCCGCCGTCACCCTCTCAGCGCTCAAAGCCCGCGACGCGTAGCGCAGCAGCATCACATCAGCAGAACCAACGCACCGCCCCTAAATCCAACACACGCAATCAAACAAAGGAGTAGATGATGCGTAAGAAAATGACTGCACTCGCCGGACTGGCGATGGCTTCGGCGCTGGCACTCACCGGCTGTTCCGGTCCCGCCGCAGGAGATTCCGACACGTTCACCGTGGCCGCCTTCACCGCCGGCTACGGCACACCCGTTGGCAAGTCCACCGTCGACGCCTTCGTCCAAAAGGGCAAAGAGCGGGGCTGGGACGTAAGACTGTATACAAGCGAGTTTGACTACGACAAGATCAACACCGATGTCACCGGCGCAATCACCCAAGGCGTCGATGCAATTTTCGCCGGATTCCCGGACCCACGCCAGATAGCACCGCTGGCAAACGCCGCGAAAGCCGCAGACATTCCGATCTTTTCTATTGACGGTGGCGTAGAGCCCAACGACGACTTCGTAGTTGATGCGACGACGAATCAGCAACAAATTGCCGATCTCACCGTAGGTTCCCTCGAGAAAGCCATGGGAGGCCTGAAAGGCAAGAACGTCATGATCATCGGCCACGACCCGCACGTCGGAATCATGACCCGCAGCCACATAGCGGAAGACCTTCTGAAGTCTGCCGGCGCGAACATTGCCGGCGGCGAGATCAAGCAGATCCTGAACCCCGGGACGTCTCAGGAAGAAGCGCTTAAATTCGTCACTGACTACCTCCAGGCCAACCCAAACGGGCTTGACGGCGTATGGGTGGGTTTTGACCACGCCGCACTGGGTGCGGTGCAGGCCCTTAACGAGGCAGGCCATAAGGACACCCCTGTAACAGGCGTCGACGCGGTGGGCATCGCCCTCGCGGAGATCAAAAAGAACGGCCCCTTCTACGCGACGGTAGTGCAGGACTGGCCGATGGTTCTCAACCTGGTCATGGACGACATCACGGCCTATGAGAAGACGGGCGCCAAGCCGGCCAAGAACTTCATCGCGACCGACGTCACCCTGGTTGATCGCACCAACGTCAACGACATCAAGCCGACCGACTGACACGCCTGCCCGGGGCTGGTAAAAAGCCGGTCCTGGGCACTGCACAGGCAAACCACTAGCAATCAGAGAGAGAACAATCATGCGTTTGGAAGGCAAAGTCGCCATCATCACCGGCGGAGCCAGCGGAATCGGCCGGGCCACCGTACTAAAGTTCGTCCGCGAGGGAGCCCGGGTGTTGGTCGCGGACCTCAACCTGGAACAGGCAGAAAAGGTCGTCGCCGAAGCAACGGCAGCCGGCTTCGAAGGCGCCGCAGCCGCGGCACAAGTAGACGTGTCACGGTTCTCCGAAGTTGAAGCGACTGTGGCTCGTGCTGTGGAACTGTTCGGCGGACTCGACATCATCTTCAACAACGCGGGCATTGCAGGCGGCAAGCCCCTGCTCGACCACGACCCGGAGCGCGATTACGCGCCCATGATCCGCATCGACCAGGACGGCGTCTACCACGGCATCCTCGCCGCCGGCCGCCAGTTCCGCGACCAAGGCAGGGGCGGAGTTATCATCAACACCTCATCGATCTACGGCGAGCAGGCCGCTGAGCTGTCCTTCTCGTACAGCGCAGCGAAGGCTGCCGTCATCTCCTTCACCCGTTCGGCCGCATACGAGCTCGCCGAATACGGGGTACGTTCGGTGGCGATCACCCCTGGAAGGGTAGGAACCCCGATCATCAACCAGTTCAGCGATGAGTTGAGGCGTACGTTCGCAACCGAGCAGATGCGTGGCGTCCTGACCGAGCCCGATGAGATTGCCGACGTGGTCGCTTTCCTCGCCTCCGACGAAGCTAACGCGATCAACGGAACCGTGGTGCACGTCGATGACGGATACTCCAGCTTCAAACAGCGCCTCGATCTGCCCACGTTCTAGGGAGACGGATTATGAACGCCGATCTGGATGTGGCCTGCCACCTGAACATCTTCGCACCCGGCCTTTCCTCGAAGCAGCTGCCCGCGGCACTGGATGCAATTGCCGCCGCCGGCTACCGGCGGCTTGTACTGCCACCGCTGGATCCGGATGACGTTGACGTGCCAGCACTCCGTGCGCTCCTGGCGGCCCGCGGCTTGGCTCCGATCACCATGGCAGGTCAGAGCCCGGATGCGGACGTCTCCTCACCAAGTGAAGATGTACGGCAAGCCGGGGTCACCCTCCTACGGCGGACGCTGGATCTGACCGTCGCCCTCGGTGCAGACCAGATGAACGGCGTGCCCTACGGAATTTTCGGCCATCCGACCGGCCCCACCGGGCGTGATGCGTTTGAAAGGTCGGCGGCTGAGGTGGGGAGCATCGCCGACGAGTCTCACGATCGCGGTGTACTCATGACCTTCGAAGTCCTCAACCGCTACGAAACCTCCGTAGTTAACACTGCCGCTCAGGCAATGGAGTATGTCGCTGCGAGCGGCTCCGAGCACCTTGGGATCCATTTGGACACCTTTCACATGGCCATCGAAGAAGCCGACGCGTCGGCGGCAATCCGTACAGCATTGCCCCGGCTCCGCTACCTCGAGCTGGGGCAGTCCGGACGAGGTCCATTGTCATCAGGGGCGGTGGACATCGCCGGCATCGTACGGCAGGCCCTGGAAGACGGCTACGAGGGAAGGTGGGGCATCGAGGCGTTCTCGCGCTCCACCCTCGGCCGCCCGGCGTCAGACATGCTCTCCATCTGGCGGAGCCCCTATCAACACGCTGCAGCCCTCTCAGCTGACGCAGCGAACACCATCGACACCGGCTGGGCATCTAAGACCGCTGCCCGCGTTTGAGTAACCACGAAACAAATACACCGAAAGGCAGGAACATGACTACGACCATGGAAACCCGCGGCAACCTCATTGACGAGGCAACTTTTGCGGGGAAGATCTACATCGACGGCGAGTGGGTCACCGGCGCTGCAGGCGAAGTTGCATCGATAGAACCGGCCACCGGGAACACACTCGCCATGGTGGGCCTTGCCGGTCCGGAGGATGTGGCACTGGCCGCGGAGGGAGCCGCAAGGGCACAGAAGGAGTGGGCGGCCACACCTCATCCTGTCCGCGCCGCTGTGCTGCGGCGGGCCGGACAGTTATGGGAGGAACACGCCGAGGAGATCGCGGGTTGGAACATACGCGAGGTGGGGGCCATTCCCCCCCTGGCGGGCTTCGCCCTCCACGTCACGGCTGCGGAGTGCTACGAGGCATCTGCCCTTCCCTCCGCACCCCGGGGCGCGGTCCTTTCGAGCGAGCAGCCCCGCCTCTCCCTCGCCGAGCAGGTTCCAGTAGGCGTCGTGGGCGTGATCTCGCCCTTCAACGTTCCGCTGATCCTCGGCATCCGTGCCGTCGCGCCGGCACTCGCCCTGGGCAACGCCGTGTTGTTGAAGCCGGACCCCCGCACGATCATCACAGGCGGCGTATCCATGGTGCGGATCTTCGAGGAAGCTGGATTGCCTCCAGGCCTGCTCCAACTCGTCCCCGGCGGCGCCGACGTCGGTGAAGCCATGGTGACTGATCCCCGTGTTCGCGTCATCGCCTTCACAGGTTCCACGCGTGCCGGGCGTCTTGTCGGTGAGCTGGCCGGCCGGCACCTCACCCGCGCCCACCTCGAGCTCGGCGGCAATTCGGCGTTCGTCGTGCGCCATGATGCTGACGTGGACAAAGCCGTCAACCTCGCCACCTGGGGATCATTCCTGCACCAGGGACAGATCTGCATGACGGTGGGGCGCCACATTGTGCATGAGTCCCTGTTCGAGGAGTACGTTTCCAAGCTCGCGGCTAAAGCTGAGACCATGCACGTCGGAGATCCGGCGGCCGGACCCGCGCACCTGGGCCCCCTGATCGACGAAGTGCAGCGCGACCGCGTCCATACGTTGGTCCAGGATGCTGTTGCACAGGGCGCTGATCTTCGTGCAGGGGGCACATACGACGGACTGTTTTACCGGCCAACGGTTCTGGCTAACCCACCGCTTGAGGCCACCGCATACTGCGACGAAGTGTTCGGCCCGGTTGCCTCGGTAGTGCCGTTCTCCTCCGACGACGAAGCCGTCAAACTGGCCGCCGAGACCGACTTCGGGCTCTCCCTTGGCATCGTGACCGCAGACGTGATGGCGGCGCTCGAGATGGCACGGCTCATCCCGACGGGCATAGTGCACATCAACGACCAAACGGTTAACGACGAGGCGAACACACCCTTCGGAGGCGTCGGCGCTTCAGGCACGGGATCTCGCCACGGTGGCGCGCAGGCGAGCATCGATGCCTTCACCGAGACGCGCTGGATCACGATGCGGCGGGAACCCGGGGCATACCCCCTGTGACGAGCAGCTCCTCCTGAATCACACCAGCAGGTCCCAGGGGTGGACGGCGTAAATGTCCGGGGCGTTCTCCGGCTCGGTTTTGGCGGTGTACGGGTCCCTTCCACAGGGACGAAGTCATCAATCCACATCACTCTGGACTGAAAGGGATAAGACCATGACCGCGACCATGCCCATGTCCGGGCACATCATGGGGGGCAGCTTGGGAAAAGCAAAGGCGGAGAGGATCACTAGCAGCCGAACTGCGACCTCCCGCGACCATAACCAGCGCACTTTGGCTGCCCCCCGGGTCGTCACTCTTACCCCAGCACCCTCAATTGACAAGGTGTACTTCCTGAAACAAGTCCGGGCAGGCCAGGTCAACAGGGCCAAGAGCGTGACCACGTATTTAGCCGGGAACGGAGTCAACGTAGCCAGAAGCCTCCATCGAGCCGGCAACGCAGTTTCGGCTGTGCTCCCGATTGACCAGGATAGAACCGCCACCGCTGGGCCCGGTGACAACCTCAAAGAGGTAATCCATGGGGTGAAAGTGGGAAAGCCGCTTCGAACCAATGTAATTCTCGTCGATGATTCGGGCACGACGACCAATATCAATGCGCGCCCTGCTCCTCTGGACTCCGCCCAGTGGAACCGGGTATGCCAAGCGGTTACCGATGAAATTCAGAGAATCAGCGCCGACTGGTTCGTGCTCGGCGGTTCGTTGCCCATGAACACGGCTACCGGCGAATTGGTCGACTTACAGCCCCTTTTCCACGCAGTGCGTTCCCTCGGAGTATCCATCTGCCTGGATACACCTGCTGGCGAAGCCCGGGCGGGGCAGGCCAACGCATGCCAACCCAACCTGGTGAAACCTAACGCTGACGAACTGAGCGTCATGGCTGGCGTTACAGTGCGGTCGCTAAAGGACGCCGTAGACGCCGCCAACATAGTAAGAGCGCGGGGAGTCGATACGGTTCTGGCCAGCCTTGGCCCGGACGGCATCCTTGAAGTCAGCGACCGGGGAACCTTTTGGGCACACGGGCCGGCAGCGCGCGTGGTCAACACGACGGGCGCGGGAGACGCGGCGCTGGCAGGCTATCTCAGCGTCGCCCGTTGCGACAGTCAAATGCCGGAGGGGCCTCACGAGGCGCTACGGCGGGCCGTCACGTGGGGTGCCCTCGCCGTCCAGCAGGCAACGACCATACTCCCGCATATCATCACGAACCCCCGCGAGGTCCAGATATCGTCACCCGAGCTGGACCGTCAACTCACCTAGGGCGTGTCTCCTAAATTGAGGGATGGCTGGCTGGAATGCTTAAGGTGTGTCGCGAACTTCTGTCTTGAGTGATGATCAATGGTCCCGGATCGAGCCGTTGTTGCCGAGCTCTGACGGGAGGCGTGGGCGTCCGTTCCGGGGCAATCGCAAAGTCGTGGAAGGCATCATTTACCGGTACCGGTGTGGGATTGCCTGGCGGGACCT